>NZ_JALNTH010000040.1:0-59934 GCF_023161935.1 Pseudoalteromonas sp. 2CM28B | reverse complement strand
CACACAGATGATTGCTTTATATTGTTAAAGAACGTTGCGATTAAAGCGTTAAACTTTATCTCGCTAGGGCTGCGCATATTACGCTTTCCTATTTTTTTGTCAACACTTAATTTTTAGTTTCTTTTAAAAGATTTAAAAGCTAAGTTTTACTCGACTTACTTACCGTTTGTTCAGCGCTTTTCATTGCTGCCTGCCGGGTCAGTGGATGCGCATTATAGGGATATTCTGGAGAGGGTCAATGCTTTATTTCAGTTTTATTAAATTAATTTCAATTTAGTACAATAACCATACAAACAAAGGGTTGTAGAGGTGTTTTTGATTAAAAAGCATTCAGAAAAGGCATAGTTATTAAGAGAGGAGAAAGTAAAAGCGATTTATAGCTAACCGCTATATTGCTTTTACTTAAAACTTTACTAATTACTGAGTTGTTATTTCCCATACGGCAATTGAGCCTGAGATTTCATTACCGACTATAAGCAGTGCTTCGTTTGTTGCACTTTGCGCTGCAGGAACAAATGTCATTCCTTCAGGAGCGAGATCGCCACTTATATCTGTACTTGGTTCTAAACCACGATTATAAAAGTAGTCTTGAAATTTCACATCATAAGGGTTGGTTATATCAAACACCATTATTCCGCCCATACGCTCTAAGCCAACAAAAGCAAATAACCTGTCGCCAACCTCACCTAATGTTAGCGCTTCGGGTTCTGCCCCTTTATCATCTGAGCGTGTATCGCCTTTGTTTTCATCTTCGTTATTATTAAACGCGTTACCATGAACAGAAGCGGTTACTCGTGCAATTTGATCGCCTGAGTCAAACACCACCAGCCCATTGCTATCCCAAATGGTAAATGACCGTGCGCCATAAGCATAAAGCGATTCGTATTGGCCATCGTTATTTTTATCACCTTTTACTGTTGTAACTTTTAAACGACCAATGTCGTTATCATCGTTATTTAAGTAATCGAAGTTAGCTGCGAGCGTTAGATCTTCTACGCGGCTTTCATCTATATATCCCAAACACCCATCTTTAGCGTCATAATCAAGGCCACCCTGAGCGATACAATCAGCTTCATCGCTGGCATCAAAAAAGTATTCGCGTGCATCACCCTCATTGGCAGATACAATAAAGTTGGCTCCTTTCCAGCTAAAACTTGCAATTGTATCTGGCTGATACATGCCATATAAACCAGGGTATGATTTAAAATTAACACCACCGTCTTTGTCTGAAGCGTCAAATTGTAAGTTTGACCAATCTTTAAAACCGAGTCCTTTTAGCTCAAGGGAATTATCTTCAAGGTTGATGATGGCTAGAGCGTTATTTTCTTGAATAGAGACATAGGCGTATTTATTATCCTTGGAAATACTCACATATTCTGGCTCTAAATCCATAGCGACGGTGGTATTTATTAAATTACCATTAATAGTACGTCCAGTAGGATTGGCAAACACTAAGCCCTGCGCTTCTAATTCTGCTTGCTGATTATTGTAATCTTGAAAGTTGATGCTCATAGCGGTATCGGCAATAGTGCCGTTAGTGATATCGATAATGCTAATAGTGCCTTCGGGGTCGATACTGTAGTCGCCATTAGGTTCACCTTCATTAGCGACCACCACTTTTGCACCATCATGACTAAATGCCACCATGTCGGGTAGGGCACCTACTGTTACATTTTTAATAAATACTGGTGTATCTCCGCTAGTATCGTAAAACGCTATTTGGCCAGCTTCGCCCACGTTTGTAGCAGCCATTGCTACCGCTAATAATTGGTTATTTGCATCGATAGCTATGCTGTTTGCATCGCCAGGCGTATTTTCATTTAGTGAGAGCGTAATGGCAGAGGCTAAGTTGGTCGCGGTTACAATACCTTCGTTATCTTTTACTAATGCTGCGGTGTCGAACGTATCGGCAGGAATGATATTCACAACAGCCTCATCGCCAGAGCTATTAATGGCATAAATCCATTTTTTAGAGGCTTGGTAGGCGACTATTTCAGCTGCCCCCTCTGGGCTTTGTGCATTGAGGACCGCGCGGCCAATAAGATTTATATTTAAAGCTGAATTTGCATTAGTGCCGTTTTCGCCATTATTACCCGCTGTACCTTGTACACCCTGTGCGCCATCTTGGCCGTCATCACCATCTAGTGAGCAACCAGTTAATAGTGATAGCAAAGAAAGGGCTATTATTGATTTGTTTAACATTATTGTTTTCCTTAGTGTTGTATTAGTTAAATATCAACACACAGGGATGACAGCAATATGGCATTTTTATTTGAATTATATTTAGGCAATAAAAAAGCGAGTTATAAAACTCGCTTTAAATATTTAATAAGTAATGGCCATTACTATTTTTTAACTGGGCGTTTCCAACCATCTAAATTGCGTTGCTTGCCACGTGCTACGGCTAACTGATCATCCGCGACAGTATTGGTGATCACAGAACCTGCACCTACAGTTGCTGTAGCACCAATATTTACAGGAGCAACCAGTGATGAGTTAGAGCCAATAAAGGCATTATCGCCAATAACGGTTTTCGCTTTATTCACACCATCGTAGTTACAAGTGATCGTGCCTGCGCCAATATTCACTTTTTCACCAATTTCAGCATCGCCTAAGTAACTTAAGTGGTTTGCTTTAGAACCCTTACCTAAACGAGTTTTTTTCATTTCGACAAAATTGCCAATGTGCGAGTCTTCTTCCATTACTGCACCAGGGCGAAGGCGGGCGTATGGGCCGAGTGTACATTGAGCTGCAACTGATGCATCTTCAATTAGTGTATTGGCTTTAATAATAACATTATCACCGATGCTACAGTTTTTAAGTACACAGTTAGGTCCAATTTGTACGTTATTACCTAAGGTCACTGTACCTTCAAAAATAACGTTGATATCGATGAGGACATCTTCACCTGTTTTAACGTCGCCACGTACGTCAATACGTGCAGGGTCAGCAAGGGTGGCCCCATTTAGCATGAGTTCTTCTGCTTGCCATGCTTGATAAGCACGCTCTAATCCTGCAAGTTGTACGCGGTTATTTGCACCTTCAACTTCCATTGGGTGATCTGGTTGTGCTGATGTAATTTCTACGCCTTCACTATGCGCCATAGCAACTATATCTGTTAGGTAGTATTCACCTTGGGCATTATTGTTAGATAGGTTACCTAACCATGTTTTTAAAAGCTTACCATTTACCGCCATAATACCGGTGTTTACTTCGTTAATAAGTAACTGCTCTGCGGTAGCATCTTTTTGCTCAACAATACCCACTAACTTACCATCAACACGTAACATGCGCCCGTAGCCATTTGGATTTGCTAAATTAACGGTTAATACTGCTAAACCATTTTTAGGTGTCACTGCTAATAAGCGCTCAAGTGTAGATTGTTTCGTTAAAGGTACGTCACCGTATAAAACCAGTACAGCGTCGTCGTCATTTATATGTGGGTTTGCTTGTGCCACTGCGTGGCCTGTGCCTAGTTGCTCAGCTTGTAGCACCCAGTTTACGTTATTATCGGCTAACTGTTGTTGTAATAGTTCGCCGCCATGACCATAAACTAAGTTAGTCGATGTAGCACCTAGCGCATTGGCATTATCGATAACGTGTTGCACCATAGGTTTACCTGCCACTTTATGCAGTACCTTAGGCAGAGCAGAGCGCATACGAGTACCTTTACCCGCTGCAAGAATTACTGTTGTTAGAGCCATTAAAACAATTTCCTTTTTCCGTTGTTTTAGCTTGATAGAATAAGTGTGCTGCAAAGTAGATTACGTAAGTCACATCATGTGCAAATACTCAGTAGGCTAAGCAATGACTACTGAATCTTAACTTAAGCAAAATAACACCTAATAGAATAGGGTTATTGTAACGAGGATCTTGCGTAGATATAAGTAATAATGAAGAGATATTAGCCATTACGATTAATTTATTTACAAATAGTCACGGGATTTATCATCAAGCACAAAAAAGCCCACATAAAGTGGGCTTTTAAAAACCAGATAGGCTTACTTTTTACGTAATTGCTGAATAATGCGTAGCTGAGCAATTGCTTCAGCTAGTTGCATTGCTGCTTGATTGTAATCAAGTTCAGCAGATGCGCCTTTTGCCATTTGGGCTTCAGCGTCACGCTTAGCTTGCTCTGCAGCTTTTTCGTCTAGGTCTTCACCACGAACAGCTGTATCAGCAAGTACGGTCACTATGTTCGGTTGAACTTCTAGTGTACCGCCAGCAATATAGATGAGTTCTTCTTCACCAAATTGCTTAACTAAACGTACCATACCAGGTTTAAGGGCAGTTAGTAGTGGGGCGTGACCGGCGTTAACACCTAACTCACCTTCACTACCAGATACTTGAATAGATTCTACTAAACCAGAAAATAATTTCTCTTCAGCACTTACTACATCAAGATGTACAGTCATAGCTGCCATACTACCCTCCTAATTACATGCTTTTGGCTTTTTCTTGAGCTTCTTCGATAGAGCCAACCATGTAGAACGCTTGCTCTGGCATATCATCAAACTCACCGTTTAAGATACCTTTGAAGCCTGCAATTGTGTCTTTAAGTGAAACGTATTTACCTGGCGCACCTGTAAATACCTCTGCCACGAAGAATGGCTGAGATAGGAAACGCTGGATTTTACGTGCACGAGATACAAGTTGCTTATCTTCGTCAGAAAGCTCGTCCATACCTAGAATCGCGATGATGTCTTTAAGCTCTTTGTAACGCTGAAGAACTGTTTGAACGCCGCGCGCTACACCGTAGTGCTCTTCACCGATTACTTGTGGATCAAGCTGACGTGAAGATGAATCAAGAGGGTCTACCGCTGGGTAAATACCTAGTGATGCGATATCACGTGAAAGTACCACTGTTGCATCTAAGTGAGCAAACGTTGTTGCTGGAGATGGATCCGTTAAATCATCCGCAGGTACGTATACCGCTTGGATTGAAGTAATTGAACCTGTCTTAGTAGATGCGATACGCTCTTGAAGTACACCCATTTCTTCAGCAAGTGTAGGCTGGTAACCTACCGCTGATGGCATACGACCAAGAAGTGCTGATACTTCTGTACCCGCAAGTGTGTAACGGTAGATGTTATCTACGAAGAAAAGTACGTCGCGACCTTCGTCACGGAACTTCTCAGCCATAGTAAGACCTGTTAACGCTACGCGTAAACGGTTACCCGGTGGCTCGTTCATCTGACCGTATACAAGCGATACTTTATCAAGTACGTTTGAATCGTTCATTTCATGGTAGAAATCGTTACCCTCACGAGTACGCTCACCAACACCTGCGAATACTGAGTAGCCGCTGTGCTCGATTGCGATGTTACGGATAAGTTCCATCATGTTTACGGTTTTACCAACACCGGCACCACCGAATAAACCAACTTTACCACCTTTAGCGAATGGACATACAAGGTCGATTACCTTGATACCCGTTTCTAAAAGTTCTACTGAGCTTGATTGCTCTTCGTAAGTAGGTGCTGCACGGTGGATAGACATACGCTCGTCTTCACCGATTGGACCTGCTTCATCAATTGGCTCACCAAGTACGTTCATGATACGACCTAGGGTCTTAGTACCAACTGGAACTTGAATTGCTTCGCCTGTGTTTGCTACTGCAGCACCACGACGTAAACCGTCTGTAGTACCTAGTGCGATAGTACGTACCACACCGCCACCTAGCTGCTGTTGAACTTCTAAAGTCAAACCAGCTAAATCGCCATCTGTTACTTTTAGCGCGTCATATACGGCTGGCACGCTGTCTTGTGGAAATTCGATATCCACAACGGCGCCGATAATTTGGACGACCTTACCTAAACTCATGTCTATTCCTCTCGTTAATCTTTGCCTGAAGCATTAAACTGCTGCTGAACCAGAACAAATCTCACTAATTTCTTGTGTGATTGCTGCTTGGCGAGCTTTGTTATATACAAGCTGTAACTCATCCATAAGGTCACCGGCATTATCAGTTGCAGCTTTCATTGCAACCATGCGGGCAGCCTGTTCAGAGGCAGCGTTTTCAACTACACCTTGGTATACCTGAGACTCAATGAAACGTACTAACAAAGACTCTAAAATAGCCTCTGGGTTTGGTTCATATAAGTAATCCCATGCATGTGTAGATACTTCTTCTTCAGCTTTTGGCAAAGGGAGTAACTGATCTACTATTGGCTCTTGCTTCATGGTATTAACAAAGTTGTTATATACCAGGAATAAACGGTCAATTTTACCTTCAGAGAATGCATCTAGCATTACTTTTACAGGACCAATTACATCCTGTACTGAAGGCTTATCTCCAAGACCTGCTTTTTTAGCAAGCACTTGACCACCAAAACGTTGAAAGAAGCCAGCTGCTTTACTACCTAAAGTAGCAAAATCAGCATCTACGCCTTTTTCTTTCCACGCTTTAATCTCTAATGCGACTTTTTTAAACTCGTTTGAGTTTAAACCGCCACACAGACCACGGTCAGTAGAGATAACAATATAACCAACTCGTTTTACTTCACGTTCTTCTAAGAACGGGTGAGTAAAATCAAGATTTGCTTGAGCAACACGACCAATCACTTTACGTAATTTTTCAGCGTATGGACGGCTTGAAGCCACTCGTTCTTGCGCCTTTTTCATTTTAGACGCAGCAACCATTTCCATTGCGCTAGTGATCTTTTGAGTATTTTTAATACTGCCGATCTTGCTTTTAATCTCTTTTCCGCTGGCCATGACTCTCTCTCCGAATCAAGGTGTGCTTTAGAATATAAAGCACACCATTAATAACTAAATTACCAAGTTTGCGTAGACTTGAACTTCTCTAGAAGTTCTTTAAGCTGCGTTTCGATCTCGGCGTTGTAGTTACCAGTTTCATTGATTTGAGCCATAAGCTCTGCGTATGTGCTATTTGCGTAAGAAAGTAAAGCCGCTTCGAAATCCATAATTTTAGCGATTTCGATGTCTTTTAAGTAACCTTTCTCAGCTGCGAATAACGACAAAGACATTTCAGCAACAGACATTGGCGCGTACTGTTTCTGCTTCATTAGCTCTGTTACACGCTCACCATGCTCAAGTTGAGCACGAGTAGCATCATCAAGGTCAGACGCGAACTGCGAGAACGCAGCTAATTCACGGTACTGAGCTAGGGCTAGACGGATACCGCCACCTAGTTTCTTAACGATTTTAGTTTGTGCAGCACCACCAACACGCGATACCGAGATACCAGCATTTACTGCCGGGCGGATACCTGAGTTGAATAAGTCAGTTTCTAAGAAGATCTGACCATCGGTGATAGAGATAACGTTTGTCGGTACGAACGCAGAAACGTCGCCGCCTTGAGTTTCAATGATAGGCAATGCCGTCAATGAACCTGTTTTACCTTTCACTTCACCGTTAGTGAATTTTTCAACGTAATCCGTGTTTACACGTGATGCACGCTCTAAAAGACGCGAGTGAAGGTAGAATACGTCACCTGGGTATGCTTCACGGCCTGGTGGACGCTTAAGTAGCAATGAGATTTGACGGTAAGCAACAGCTTGCTTAGATAAATCATCATATACGATTAATGCGTTTTCACCACGGTCACGGAAGTATTCACCCATAGTACAGCCCGAGAACGGTGCTAAGTACTGAAGTGCCGCAGATTCAGAAGCAGATGCTACAACTACGATAGTATTTGCAAGTGCTCCGTGCTCTTCTAATTTACGTACTACGTTAGCAATAGTAGATGCTTTTTGACCAACCGCAACGTACACACACTTAACGCCTGTGTCTTTTTGGTTGATGATAGCATCGATTGCTAGTGCAGTTTTACCTGTTTGGCGGTCACCGATAACAAGCTCACGTTGACCACGACCAACTGGAATCATTGCATCGATAGATTTGTAACCAGTTTGCACTGGCTCATCTACTGATTGACGCTCGATTACACCTGGTGCAATTTTTTCTACAGGTTCAAAACCGTCGTTATCTAAAGCGCCTTTACCATCGATAGGAGCACCTAGTGTGTTTACAACACGACCAAGTAGACCCGCACCAACAGGCACTTCTAAGATACGACCAGTTGTGTATACTTTTACGCCTTCTGTAAGGTCAGCGTAAGGACCCATTACTACTGCACCAATTGAGTCGCGCTCAAGGTTTAGTGCGATAGCATAACGGTTGCCAGGAAGCTCAATCATCTCACCTTGCATACAGTCAGCTAGACCGTGGATGCGAATGATACCGTCAGTAACAGATACAATTGTACCTTCGTTACGAGCTTCACTTACAACTTCGAACTTCTCAATACGTTGTTTGATCAGATCTGAAATTTCAGTGGAATTAAGTTGCATGCTCTTTTTCCCAATTACGATTGTAGTGTTGTGGCTAAGCGATTTAATTTACCGCGTAAAGAGCCGTCAATTACAGTGTCACCCGCCTTGATAATAAGACCGCCAACAACTGTAGCGTCTTCACTACAATTCAGCTTAACTTTGCGTGCGAAACGTTTTTCAAGTGCCGCTACCAATGATTCTTGCTGCGCTGCAGCAAGAGGCGTTGCCGAAATCACGTCAATATCGATTTCTTTGTCATAGTCTGCTTTTAAAGCAGAAAATAAATGAGCAACTTCAGGTAGTGCAATCAAACGTCCATTTTCAGCCATCACCTTAACTAGGTTCTGACCTTGTTCGTTGAGCTGCTCACCACATAAGTTAATAAATAACTCAGCTTGTGCAGTAGCAGTAGGCAACCCAGCTAAAATGGTTGATGCCTGTTCATTGCTGGCAACGTGGCCAGCAAAGAACAACATGTCATTCCAACTTTCAATGGTGCCTTTTTCAACGGCAAGTTCAAAAGCCGCTTTAGCGTATGGGCGAGCGATAGTAGTCAATTCAGACATGCTCATACCCTCCTAATTACAGCTCAGCGACAAGTTTTTCAACGATGTCACTATGTGCGGCTTGATTGATTTCGCGCTCTAAAATTCTTTCTGCGCCAACCACAGCCAGAGTTGCTACTTTCTTACGTAGCTCTTCTGTCACACGGTTACGCTCTGCTTCGATTTCAGAGTGCCCTTGAGCAATAATTTTTTCACGCTCTTGTTGACCACGAACAGTTTCTTCGTCAACGATTAGCGTGGCACGCTTTTTAGCTTGTTCAATGATATCAGCCGCTTGAGCCTTTGCATCTTTAAGCTGTTCTGCAGCTTTGTGTTGCGCAAGTTCTAAGTCTTTTTCGGCTCTATCAGAGGCAGCTAAACCATCTTCGATTTTCTTCTGGCGAGCTTCAATTGCACCGTTTAGTGGTGGCCATACGTATTTCATACAAAATAATACGAACACCGTAAACGCAATTAATTCACCGATAAGAGTGGCGTTTAAGTTCACAACCGCTCCTCCTTAAATAGTAAGCTGTTCAAAAAATAAAATTAAAGTACGAACAACAATACCATCGCGATACCAACACCAATCATTGCTACAGCATCGATTAGACCAGCAAGGATAAACATTTTAACTTGTAGCGATGGTGCAAGCTCAGGTTGACGCGCACATGCTTCAAGGAATTTACCGCCCATGTTACCAAAACCGATTGCTGTACCGATTGCACCGAAGCCGATAAGTAAAGCTACTGCGATGTACTTAAGACCTAATACTAGTTCCATTTTTTTCTCCAAAGTTTCAATTGTAATTAAAAGTAAAAATTAAAAGTTATAAATTAGTGATTATCCGAACTTGCCATGCTTAGGTATACGATTGTAAGCATCATGAATACGAATGCTTGCAATACAATTACCAAGATATGGAATACAGCCCACACAAAGTGCAACGGTAGTTGCATTAAACCTATTGCACCGATAAGGATGAAGATTAATTCACCTGCATATAAGTTACCGAACAAACGCAGAGCCAGTGAAAACGGCTTAGAAACCAATGCGATAAGTTCTAGTAATAGGTTGAATGGGATTAAAAGAATCTGCATAGCTGTATTGTTTGAACTAAACGGGTGAAGTGTTAGTTCTTTAATAAAACCGCCGATACCTTTGATTTTAATTGAGTAACCAATCATTAGAATGAACACGCCCAGCGCAAGTGCAGCTGTCATGTTGATATCTGTAGTTGGTACAATTTTCATGTATACGTCGTGTGAATCCATACCGAATGCAGTTTCGCCAACAAAGCCAGCAAATGCAGGTAGGAAGTCAACTGGGATTAAATCCATTAAGTTCATTAAGAATATCCAAACGAATATTGTTAATGCTAATGGTGCAATTAGCTTACTTTTACCGTGGAAGGTATCGCGTACGTTGTCGCCAACGAACTCAACAACCATTTCAATGAAACATTGAAGTTTTCCAGGTACACCCAGAGTTGATTTTTTTGCGGCACTACGGAAGATCCATAAAAATATTAGACCTAGTCCGATAGACCATGCGAGGGTATCTATATGCCATGTCCAGAAGCCACTATCCGTACATGCTTTATTGAAGGCAAGACCGGCGTCGGTCGAGCACATCTTAGCATTGGTTAAGTGGTGCTGAATATGGCTAGATAGAGTAACTTCTTCTGCAGCCATGTTATATCCCAAAAGTTAATGTTTAAAAAAAACGGGTGTAAACAATCCTGTAAACAACACCAACACATAAGCACAAAAGAAAGGTAGCAGTACTACCGGATAAAGCTTTAGCATTAGTGCAAACAAAACGATTGTTAGCATAAATTTTAATCCGTTGCCGCGTTTTAACGAGGCATACGCTTGATTTGCTCGACTTGCACCCATATATCTGAATGCATAAAGCGCAAATACAAAGTTAGGAAGTACTGCGACTGCGCCACCAGCTAGAGCTGAAAGTGCGGCATTGGTTTCCCAACCTATAAAAATTATTAGTGCAGCTAAAAGGGCTACAAATCCCTGAAGGCAAATTAATTTTAATGCGGCAAGCCTATACGGGCTCGCTAACTTATTAGTCACTTTTAATTAACCTTTATGACGCTCTAATTGTCAGGGTATGAAAACTGGCGAAATTATACTTAATCCTGCCAGTTTTGCAACTTGAGTAGGTGCTTTGTAACACAAAATCGCTGTAAATGTCCCTTTTTAGACATCCAATGAATTAATGGTGGGAATAGTCTTGATTGATACGGTTTAAAATACCGTCTAACTCGTCAAGATTAGTGTAAGAAATAACCAACTTCCCTTTGCCTTTTTTGTTGTAATTTATTTCTACTTTTGCCCCTAAGTTATCAGCAAGCTGTTGCTCTAACTGTTTAACATCTGGGTCTTTTTCTATTACTTCTTTTGCTGGAACAGGCTCTAAAATAGAACGTACTAGCTTTTCAGTTTCGCGAACGGTCAATGCTTTTGCAACAGCTAAACGGGCAGCATCCGATTGCACTTCGCCTTCAAGTGCTAATAAGCAACGTGCGTGACCCATTTCAATGTCACCATGCTCTAACAAAATCTTTACATCGTTATTGAGGTTGTTCAAGCGTAATAAGTTAGTCACGGTAGTACGCGATTTACCAACGGCATCAGCCACCTGTTGATGCGTTAACTCAAACTCATTAAGCAAGCGATTAAGTGCTATCGCTTCTTCCATGGCGTTTAAGTCTTCACGCTGAATATTTTCAATTAGGGCAATGGCAACGGCCGCTTCATCGGGTACATCTTTAATAATACACGGTACAAACTCAAGCTTGGCAATTTGCGCAGCGCGCCAACGACGTTCACCGGCAATAATTTCATAACTGCTATGCGCAACTGGGCGTACAACAATCGGTTGAATTATCCCTTGTGAACGAATTGAACTGGCAAGTTCTTCAAGTGCCTCTTCAGACATGTCTTTACGAGGTTGGTATTTCCCTGAGTGTAAAAATTCGATGGGTAGTTTTTGTAATTCACTGTTGTTAGGCTGTGCCGCATTTTCAACTGCGTTTGTTACATTGGCGCTGTCGTGTTCCTTGCTTTCGCTTGGTGCAGGTTTAGATGAACTTAAAAGTGCATCGAGTCCTCGGCCTAAACCTCGTTTTTTAGCAGACATGTTATTTTTTTTACCTCAAAGTTAGGCGACAACAGGAGTTGTTTTTTCTTTTCTGCGCAGCATTTCACCCGCGAGAGCTAAATACGCTTTCGCACCACTTGATGCTCGATCGTAGTACATTGCCGGTGCGCCAAAACTAGGGGCTTCTGCAAGTCGAACATTACGTGGGATCACCGTACGGTATACTTTATCGCCAAAATGTTGTTTTAATTGTTCTGATACATCATTTGCTAATCGATTACGCGGATCGTACATAGTACGAAGTATGCCTTCAATCTGTAAGTTAGGATTAACTAACTTAGCAAGTTGCGTAATCGTATCCATTAATGCAGTTAATCCTTCCAATGCATAATATTCACATTGCATAGGCACTAAAATAGAATCGGCAGCAGCCATGGCATTAACGGTTAGCATATTTAAAGAAGGCGGGCAGTCTATAAAAATAAACTCGTACTGCTCCTGAATTTTTTCAAGTGCATTGCGTAAGCGTACTTCGCGAGCAAATAATTCCATCAATTTAACTTCTGCAGCGGTCACATCGCCGTTTGCAGCAATCATATGATACTCGCCTGAGGTTTCTTTAATAATCACCTCATCAATAGGCTTATCTTCTATGAGTAAATCATAGATAGTAGGGACGTCACCATATTTGTCGACGCCACTGCCCATGGTCGCATTGCCTTGCGGATCGAGATCTATTAACAGCACTTTACGTTTCGTTGCAGCCATAGATGCAGCGAGATTAACGGCAGTGGTCGTTTTACCTACTCCGCCTTTTTGATTTGCTAATGCGATGACTTTTGCCACAGTGTCTCTGATCCCTAGTCTTTAGAAAGAATTATTAAATGTCGTTGTGCATCTAAATCGGGTACTTCTAATGCAATTTTTTGCTCAAACTTAACACCAGCAGGGAGTGAGTCTAATTCCTCACTTGGAAATACCCCTTTAAGTGCAATGAACTTACCTGAATGATCGATTAAGTGCGAACACCAGTCAATCATATCTTGTAACGATGCAAATGCACGACTTAGTACGCCATCTAATTTAACACTTGGTTGATATTCTTCAACTCTTGACTGCACAGGGGTCACATTATCAAGGCCAAGCTCATGTTTAACATGCATTAAAAAACGTACACGTTTGCCTAAACTATCTAATAATACAAACTGCGTATCGGGTAAGGCAATAGCTAACACTATGCCCGGTAAACCAGGACCTGTGCCAACATCAATATAATGATGACCGGTCAAGTGAGGCGCAACAACTAAGCTATCCATTATATGTTTAACCATCATTTCTTGAGGTAAACGTACTGAGGTTAAATTATAGGCTTTATTCCACTTATCGAGTAATTCGACATAGCGAACAAGTTGCTGCTGTTGTTTTTGTGTTAGCGCAATATCAGTTTGCGCTAACAAAGTTGTTAATTGTTGCTGTAACACAATGTACCTTTACTGTTACGCAGTTTTGCGCAACAAGCCTTGCTTCTTCAGATACACTAATAATAGCGAAATCGCCGCTGGGGTGATACCAGAAATACGCGAAGCTTGACCAATAGTGTCTGGACGAGCATCAATTAGCTTAGCAACAACTTCATTTGATAAACCAGAGACGGTTTTATAATCAAACTCTTTTGGTAAAATTGTTTCTTCATGACGAAGCTGCTTATTGATCTCATCTTGCTGGCGTGCAATGTAACCTGCGTACTTCGTATGAATTTCAACCTGCTCTAAAGCGGCCTTATTGGTAAATTCAGATCCGAGTCCTTCAATGGCCATCAAGTCGTTATAACGCACTTCAGGTCGGCGTAATAATTCTTCTAAGCTGGCTTCACGCACAAGTGGAGTTTTAAGTAATTCATTTACTTGATCAACAACCGCATGATCTTTATGGATCCAGGTATCTTTAATACGCTGTTTTTCTTTAGCGATCACTTCCATTTTTTCGTTGAATGCTTGCCAACGTTCATCGTTAACTAAACCTAATTCACGGCCTTTTTCAGTTAAACGTATATCAGCGTTGTCTTCACGTAGTAACAAACGGTATTCAGCGCGGCTAGTAAACATGCGGTACGGTTCTTTTGTACCCAGTGTTGCTAAGTCGTCAATTAATACACCAACATAAGCTTCATCACGACGTGGCGTCCACGATTCTTTACCTTGTACTTGTAAGGCTGCATTCATACCTGCGATCAGACCTTGTGCGCCCGCTTCTTCGTAACCGGTAGTACCATTAATCTGACCAGCAAAAAATAAACCATCAATAAATTTAGTTTCTAATGATTGTTTTAAGTCGCGCGGATCAAAAAAGTCATACTCAATAGCATAGCCAGGACGACAGATATGTGCATTTTCAAATCCGGTGATCGATTGCACAATTTCTAACTGCACATCGAACGGTAAGCTGGTTGAAATACCGTTAGGATATAACTCGTATGACGTTAAGCCTTCTGGCTCTACAAATATCTGGTGCTTATCTTTATCAGCAAAACGGACAATTTTATCTTCAATAGACGGACAGTAACGTGGGCCTATTCCTTCGATAACACCTGAGTACATAGGTGAGCGATGTAAGTTTTTGCGAATAACATCATGTGTTTTTTCATTTGTGTAAGTGATGTAACACGGAATTTGTTGTGGGTGATCACTTTGTTTACCTATAAATGAGAATACCGGTGTTGGTGCATCACCTGGTTGTTCTTGCATTTTAGAAAAATCAACAGTGCGTGCATCAATACGTGGTGGTGTGCCGGTTTTTAAACGATCCACTCTAAATGGAAGTTCGCGTAAACGATCA
Source organism: Pseudoalteromonas sp. 2CM28B (assembly GCF_023161935.1). Lineage (NCBI taxonomy): Bacteria > Pseudomonadati > Pseudomonadota > Gammaproteobacteria > Alteromonadales > Pseudoalteromonadaceae > Pseudoalteromonas > Pseudoalteromonas sp. 2CM28B. The sequence continues at coordinate 45,134 of NZ_JALNTH010000040.1, read as the reverse complement.
GCCAATGCAATTGAAGGTGGATCGCCTGCACGGCCACCTTTAAAGTTTTCAAGACCGATATGAATTTGGCCACCTAAGAATGTGCCTACGGTTAGTACTACACTAGGAGCACTGAAACGCAGACCCATTTGGGTAACGACACCGGTTACACGGTTGTTTTCAACGATAAGATCATCACATGATTGTTGAAAAATCTTTAAGTTTTCTTGGTTTTGAAGTGTGTTCTGAATAGCCGCTTTGTACAAAGCACGATCCGCTTGAGCACGAGTAGCTCGTACAGCAGGGCCTTTAGAAGAATTAAGCGTACGGAATTGGATCCCGCCTTTGTCAATAGCCTGAGCCATTGCGCCACCCAGGGCATCAATTTCTTTAACTAAGTGGCCTTTGCCAATGCCACCAATCGCTGGGTTACAAGACATTTGACCAAGGGTATCCATATTGTGAGTCAGCAGCAGGGTATTCATCCCCATACGGGCAGCTGCCAATGCGGCTTCAGTGCCAGCATGTCCACCACCTACTACGATAACGTCAAAATTTTCGTGAAAAATCATTAATGGGATCCTACTTAAATCAAACCAGTAAACTTCAAAAGGGAGCGTATTCTACCTAGAAATTAGCAGAAGATAAATGATTAAACAGTGCTCAAGATCTAAGTAAGTGATCTCTAATAATATAAAGGATCTTTTAAAGAGATCTTTTAATACTATTACTACTACTGATCGGGTTTTCTGTTGATAAGCTTTAGATCGTGATTAAAAACATATAATTAGATCGGATCTAAAGGTGTTAATATGATCGGATCTTCAGGCAAATAAGCTCTGATCAAAACAGGCTGTTATGCACAGGCCGATCAAGTCTCGATCTTATCCCATGGATAAGCATGGTTAAAAAAGCAGTTTAATCAGTGTTTATCCACAAAATCTTTTAAATTATTAGTAAATTGTGGGTAACTTTATTTATAACTTTTTACTTGATCTTTCTATTTTAGACCTGTTTTTGCTATCCACGAGTCTAACCAAGCTAAGGCCGTATCTTCTGGAAGTGCTTCATCAAGAATATTCAGTTCTAAGCGCGGTGCTAATTGTATCGCGCCTTTTTGGCTTAAAAGCGTATCTATATTACGCCCTGCAAGGTTATACGTGTCATAACTGGTATCACCTAAAGCGATGACCGTGTACTTTAAGTGCGATAAATCATCAACTTGAGATAACTCATCAACAAAGTTAATAAGGTTTTCTGGGTAATCACCCGCACCATAGGTTGATGTACAAATTAACCAAATGGTATTTTGCTGATCTATTTCACTAAATTCAGGTTGATCATGTAGTTGGGTATTAATACCTTGGCTATTAAGCGCATCGCTTAGTTGCTCGGCAACGTATTCTGCGGATCCCATTTGACTACCAACGATAAGATTTACTGAACTCATGAATATTTGTGATCACTATTAGTTTTAATTGCCGCCTATAATAGCCCAGTGAGTATAACAGTAAAGTTAAGAGTGCTATTTTGTATAACTATTTTTGTACTTATTTAAGCCTTCACTTAAATGTACTGCTTAACTACTTGATAATTAAAGGTTTAACAAAATATCTTTAAATGTAATCTTCTGATCAAGTTGTTGATAAGGTTGGGGAAAGCTCTGCTTAACTATCAATTAAAGTTGCAGTTTTATTGCTAAGTCATTGATTTTATATTTAGTATTTGCCACCAGCGATTGAAAATAAACGTATAGATGCTTGTTGATCTTAATGTGGATATAAAGCTTGTTGATAACCTTAAATTGGGATCGAAAATAATTTTAAAAAATGATCTATTTAGTCAGATCAGGTTAAATAACCATTATTATTTTTTATAAACAGCCCTTTTTTAATTAAATACAGCTTATTTTCCTATTTTAAAGACGTTTAATTTATCTCTGAGGCAAAAAAACACGCAATTGTGGATAACTGATCTGCAAAAAAATAAAATTTGAGTGATCTAAAGTGAATATTTAACTGAATTTTGCTGGTGGTGTAGACGAACAAAACGTATTTTTTAGTTACGTTTTGTTTTTATGACTTGATAATTCCCCCTATTCAAACATGGATAACCAATGCTATAGCTTCAGTTTTAGAGTGTTTAATAAGCATAACTACAGCTATTTTGTTCTATAAATGAAAACGTTTTAGCCGCTAATAGCTGTGATTATTAGCGTTGTTACATTTTTTATGTACATTATTAAAGGCGAATTGAGGCTGATATAAGTGCAGCTCAAACTGTATTTGTAGTCTGTTTGGTTTTTAAAGTGGATTATTAAAGCACAGCTAGGTGAGTTGTTATTGTAAATATTAGGCATGGAAAAGGGCGCCTAAGCACCCTTAATAAATTATATTGTTACTTATTAATTCGACTATTTACCGATACAGAACGAGCTAAATATTTTGCCAAGTAGATCATCTGAGGTAAATTCACCAGTTATTTCGTTAAGATACTGCTGCGTTAAACGCAGTTCTTCAGCCAAAATTTCACCGGCCACATGCATTTCTAATTGTGTTTTACCGGTATCTAAGTGGTAGGCTGCATGCTCAAGGGCATCTAAGTGACGACGACGCGCCATAAATCCACCCTCTGTGGCCCCATCAAAACCAATACAGGCTTTTAAGTGCTCACGCACAAGTTCTATACCGTCAGCATTTTTAGCACTTAAACTGATGACCGGATATTGTTGCTTTTGATCCATACCGACTACATCACCTGATAAATCGGCTTTGTTTCTGATCACGGTCACGCCCATACCTTGGGGTAACTTAGCCATAAATTCTGGCCAAATAGCATGAGGGTCGGTATCGGTTGTATCGGTGCCATCAAGCATAAATAATACCCGATCGGCTTGGTTTATTTCATCCCAGGCTCGTTCAATACCTATTTGTTCAACGCGATCTGGGCTTTCACGCAGGCCTGCGGTGTCGATTATATGTAGTGGCATACCATCTATATGTATATGCTCACGTAGTACGTCTCGAGTGGTGCCTGCTATTTCTGTTACGATGGCCGCTTCTCGTCCTGCTAATGCATTAAGTAAGCTTGATTTACCTGCATTAGGGCGACCAGCAATTACGACGCGCATACCCTCGCGCATTATGCTGCCTTGTTTGGCTTGATTGGTTACGGCATTAAGCTGCTCAATGATGGCATTTAAATCACCGCCCACTTTTCCGTCTGATAAAAAATCGATTTCTTCGTCAGGAAAATCAATAGCTGCTTCCACATACATACGTAAGTGAATGACTTTTTCTACTAGGGTTTCTATGTGCTTAGAGAATTGGCCTTGAAGTGACTGTAGGGCGCTTTTAGCTGCTTGCTCACTGGTTGCATTAATTAAGTCGGCGATTGCTTCTGCTTGAGTTAAATCAAGCTTGTCGTTCATAAACGCACGCTCAGAGAATTCACCAGGCTTTGCTAAACGTACACCGTCTATTTTACTTATTTCTTTAAGTAGCATATCAAGGACAACAGGGCCACCATGGCCTTGAAGTTCGAGTACATCTTCACCGGTAAATGAGTTTGGGCCAGCAAAGTAAATCGCAATACCTTGGTCAAGTTGCTGACCTGCAAGGGTGTTAAATGGCACATAGTCGGCATAACGAACTTTAGGGACTTTGCCTATTATTTTTTCAGCAACCTGTTTGGCTAGGTTTCCTGAAACGCGAATAATACCAACACCGCCTCGGCCTGGGGCAGTGGCTTGTGCTGCAATTGTATCGTGATTGATCATGCGGTTTATTTGCCAACTTAAATAACGTAATGGCGGTATTGTAACCTATCAAATAGGCACTCGCGAATGCTGTTATAAAAAATTGACAATAAAAAAGGCGACCTAAGTCGCCTTTATATAAGTAGGGAGTTTAATCGCCCCTTACTTTAATTCCTTTTTTTTCCATGCCACGGTAGATGATCAACATCTGGACAATAGAAATAAGGTTAGACACTAACCAGTAAAGTACTAAACCAGATGGGAACCATAAGAAGAACACAGAGAAGATAACCGGCATAAAGGTCATCATTTTTTGCTGCATTGGATCGGTAACCGTCATAGGTTGTAGTTTTTGCGTTATAAACATACTCGCACCAAATAAGATTGGTAATACGTAGTATGGGTCTTTTGCAGAAAGGTCAGTTAGCCAAAGTACAAATTCAGCGTGACGAAGTTCTGTAGACTCTAAGAATACATAGAACAAGGCTAAGAAGATTGGCATTTGGAGTAAAATAGGGAAACAGCCACCCATAGGGTTTACTTTTTCTTTACGGTACATTTCCATGGTCGCTTGGCCGAATTTTTGACGATCATCGCCATACTTTTCTTTTAGCGCCTTCATCTTAGGCTGTAACGCACGCATTTTAGCCATTGAGGTGTACTGTGCTTTAGTCAGTGGATACATTAATGTTTTAACGATAATAGTGATGGCAATAATTGCTACACCCCAGTTACCTAAAATGCTGTGTAACCATTTTAATAGTACAAATAACGGCTGAGAGATAAACCATAACCAACCGTAATCAACGGTTAAGTCTAGGTCAGTGTGAATCGCTTCAAGTTTATCTGACTCTTTAGGGCCCATGTAATAAGTTGCAGTAAGTACTTGTTCACTACCAGCTTGAACATTTACCGCTTCGTCTTTAACACCAATAATAGCTGCGTTACTTTTAGTGATTAAACTATAAAGTGTATTCGCTTGATCTTGCATTGGTACCCAAGCACTTACAAAGTAATGCTGAATAAAGGCAACGTAACCACCTTGGGTATTAATGTTTAGGTTTTTATCGGCCATATCTGAAAAACTATACTTTTCGTATGGTTCCTCATCTGTACCGTATGCAGCCCCTAAATAGTTTTGATCAACCATGCTGCCTTTTTCTTGTACGGTACGCTTTATTTGTGTGTAAAGCTGTACTTGTACAGGCGCGCTGGTGGTGTTGTTAACTTTATATTCTAAGCCAACATCATACTGACCCTTTTTGAATACATAAGTCTTAGTAAAGCTTACACCGTTGCTGTCGGTAAATTGCAGTGGAACGCGAAGCTCATCACCTGTTAAGGTGTAAGAGGTTTGCTCTGATTGGTAAGTAGGACGACCATTTGCAGATGCATCTGGGCCATTTAAACCTATTAAACCACTTTGTGAAAAGTATTGTTTACCATCAAACTCACCAAGTAGCATGTAAGGAACATCACTGCCTTTGGTTTCTTTATAATTAATTAAGTTTGTTTCAACAATGTCACCGCCTTTGGTGTCAATTTTAACTTTGAACACGTCAGTTGTAATATCAATGACTGAGCGTTTAGCTAAAGTAGTTGAAGCAGGTAAACCAGAGTCTGATGAAGCTGGAACATAATCATCTGATTCCGGTGAGTTTGCTTTTAGTGTTTGTGTAGTGGCACTAGGATCGGCTTTTGGTGTGTTGTAGTCATTATTCCATTCTTGAAATAATAAAAACGACACTAGCATTAGGCCGATGAATAAAAACGTGCGTTGCGATTCCATAACAGCTCTTATTTCTCGTGTTGGTGGTTAATACGGGTTAATTTTTCAGGAACGGGGTCGTCTCCACCTGAATGTAAAGGATGGCATTTTAATATGCGTTTAACTGCGAGCCAACTGCCTTTTACTGCACCATGCAAATTAATTGCTTGAATAGCGTAGCTAGAACAGGTTGGATTAAAACGACAATGCGGACCCAATAGCGGGCTAATCCACTTTTGATAACCGCGGATAAATAAAACTAAACAACGTGTTGGTAACGCAGCAAGTGGTTTAAGTAACCTCATGTTGTACATGCCCCTACGTTATGTTTAGTGAATAGATACCATGTATTTAAAGACTTACTTTAAGATTTTAAACGCATGATTAAAAGGTGAGCTAAAGATACCTTAATTAACCCTGTAATTCTATTGCTATTGGGTTTGTTTAGTCGATTTAGCTGATTTGTTTGGGCGTTTTTTAAATGGTGGCGGTTTAGGGGCACCGGGTTTGCAGCGTTCATTAATTTTACGCCACAACTTTGTTAGTTGTTTGGTTAATTCTTCATTAGACTGTTCATCAATGCCACTTTTTACCATCAACACAATATCAATATTATCGAGAGTATGTTGGTTTAAACGAAAACTTTCGCGAGCAAGACGTTTAATACGGTTTCGTTGACATGCCTTTTTTACACGTTTTTTAGCAACAGTAAGGCCTAACCGAGGTTTTGACTGGTCACTTGGTTTTGCTAATAAGGTAAAGAAAGGAGTTGCAGCCCGAGCGGGTTCGTTAAATATGCGAGAGTAATGCGAGGGAGTTAACAGACGTAACTCCCTGCCAAAGCTAAAGTCTTCCACTTATAAATTAAGCAGAAAGAACTTTGCGGCCTTTAGCACGGCGACGAGCTAATACTTTACGGCCATTTACAGTTGCCATACGAGCACGGAAGCCGTGTGTACGTTTGCGTTTTAAAACGCTAGGTTGAAAAGTTCTTTTCATAACAATCTCATCCGATCGGTTAAAGTTAAAACATCCTATGCAGGTCGCGATCCTGGCACAGGTGCCATTGCGAGCGCGAGATATTATAGATGAAGTGACGAAAAGTCAATCATAATAGAGTGCGTAAAGCATGTTTATTTATGATCAATTTTCATGATCCGATAGGATCATCATAAATAAGAAGTTTTCCACAGCCCCTGTATAAAAAGTGAATAAAAGCATGGGAAAAGTAAATTAGATCGTAAATTGTGGTCGCGATCTGCTGCCAGTTTTGTTATGATCTCTAATCAAGCTTTAAAATAAAAAGCTTTTTAAATCAGTCTGTTATTATATTTATACATCGATATCAACAATTTTACAAAAATCAATCTTTTACTTGTGGATAAAGTGCATTCATAATAGTCGGTCTTGGGCTGCTTATTGAGCCATTTAAACGCAATACAGGTGTGATTTTTGAATCATTATTGATGTGCGGGAATAAAAATTATATCTCTGGGAGTTTTACTGTGTATCTGTCGGTTTGGCAAAGTTGTTTATATGTATTGCAAGATGAATTGCCTTCGCAGCAATTTAGTATGTGGGTCAGACCACTTCAAGCAGAAAGTACCGAAGATACCTTGACGATTTATGCGCCTAATCGTTTCGTACTTGATTGGGTAAGAGAAAAATACCTAAATAGAATAAATGAATTACTGGTTGAAATTTGTGGTGTAGAAGCACCAGAGTTACGCTTTGATGTAGGCAGCAAGCCGCTATTAAATGCACAAGCTGCGCCGGTAGTTGAAACACAATCAGCACCAAGTACGCAAGCAACGGTAAAACAACAACCACGAGAACAAAAACCAGTTGTTGAGCCCGCTCCTAAATCGGGTTATAAATCAAATATTAAAGAAAACTATACCTTTGACAGTTTTGTTGAGGGTAAATCTAACCAATTAGCAAAAGCGGCTGCCACTCAGGTAGCTGATAATCCTGGCTCTGCATTTAACCCTGTTTTTATTTACGGTGGTACGGGCTTAGGTAAAACGCATTTATTACATGCGGTAGGCAACGGTATTATGGCCAATAAGCCAGATGCTAAAATTGTCTACATGCATTCAGAACGCTTTGTGCAAGACATGGTTAAAGCACTGCAAAATAATGCGATTGAAGAATTTAAGCGTTATTACCGCAGTGTTGATGCACTCATGATTGATGACATTCAGTTTTTTGCTAATAAAGAACGTTCACAAGAAGAGTTCTTTCATACCTTTAATGCATTATTAGAAGGTAACCAGCAAATTATTTTAACCTCTGACCGTTATCCTAAAGAGATAGAAGGGGTTGAAGATCGCCTTAAATCTCGTTTTGGTTGGGGATTAACTATCGCGATTGAGCCGCCAGAGCTTGAAACACGCGTTGCCATTTTGATGAAAAAAGCCCAGCAAAGTAAAATTAATTTACCGCATGAAGTGGCATTTTTTATTGCTAAAAAATTACGCTCAAACGTACGTGAGCTTGAAGGTGCATTAAACCGTGTAATTGCTAACGCAAACTTTACCGGTCGCCCAATTTCTATCGACTTTGTAAAAGAAGCACTGCGTGATTTATTGGCGCTGCAAGACAAACTAGTCACCATAGATAACATTCAACGTACGGTTGCAGAATACTATAGAATACGTGTGTCTGATTTACTGTCTAAGCGCCGTAGCCGCTCTATAGCAAGGCCTCGCCAAGTTGCCATGGCACTCTCTAAAGAACTCACTAATCACAGCTTACCTGAGATTGGGGATGCCTTTGGTGGACGCGACCATACAACAGTATTACACGCGTGTCGCAAAGTTAAATCACTACGTGACGAAAGCCACGAGATTAAAGAAGATTACCAAAATTTAATAAGAACATTGTCATCTTAGGGCTGACTTTATTATGCAAATAACAATATCAAGAGAACAATTTTTAAAACCATTGGTGCAAGTATCGGGTGCCATAGAGCGTAAGCATACGTTACCTATTTTATCTAACGTATTACTCGTGGTAGAGAATGGCCAGCTTTCAATGACAGGGACCGACCTTGAAATTGAATTAGTGGCGAGTGTATTTGTAGGTGATGATGTTGCCGATACTAAACTCACATTACCAGCTAAAAAGTTACTCGATATTTGTAAAAGTTTACCGGATGGGTCTGACCTTACTTTAAGCTTGCAAGACCATCAGCTACTTTTAACCAGTGGTAAAAGTCGTTTTTCACTGACCACTTTAGCTGCTGAAGATTTTCCTAATTTAGAGCAGTGGGATGGTGAAGTTGAATTTCAACTAACGCGTTTAGAGTTACGTAAATTACTTGAAAGCACGCACTTTTCAATGGCAAACCAAGATGTGCGTTATTATTTAAACGGCATGTCGTTTGAAGTTGATAACAGCGATATAAAGACAGTTGCCACTGATGGGCACCGTTTAGCGATTGCACAAAAGCAACTAGGTCAGTCATTAAATACACAGCGCCAATTAATTATACCGCGCAAAGGCGTGCAAGAAATTATGCGCTTAATGGTGGCCGACCAAGAGTTAGTCACTATTCAGTTTGGTGCTAACCACATTCGTATTATTGATATTGAATTTACCTTTACAAGTAAATTAGTTGATGGTCGATTCCCTGACTACCGTCGTGTTTTACCTCGAGGTGGCGATAAAGTAATTACTGCGAATCGTGAATGGCTTCGTAATGCGTTTCAGCGTGTGTCTATTTTATCGAACGAAAAGTTTCGTGGTGTGCGTTTAAATTTATCAAACGGTTTATTAAAAATTACAGCCAACAACCCAGAGCAAGAGCAAGCTGAAGAAGTGGTTGAAATAATGTACGAGGGTGATGACCTAGAAATAGGCTTTAATGTGTCTTACGTATTAGATGTACTAAATACATTAAAAACCGAAGATGTATTATTTACGCTTGCCGATTCAAATAGCAGTGCACTTATAGAAGGTGCCGGCGATGAAGAAGCTATGTACGTTGTTATGCCAATGCGTTTATAAGATCATATATACATAATGAGCTTAAGTCATTTGAGCCTCAAATATTTTCGTAATATTGAGGCACTGACGCTAGAACCAGTTAATGGCGTTAATATAATTTATGGTGAAAACGGCAGCGGAAAAACCAGCCTTTTAGAGGCTATTTATTACCTTTCTCACGGCAAATCTTTTCGAACCTCTAAACATAAAAGCATCATAGCTCATCATCAAGATCAGTTTGTTATTTATGGCCGCAAAGCGTTATACGATTTATCTATCCCTATTGGTATTAGTAAAACCCAAGCGGGTGAAACCAATTTAAAAATACAAGGTAAGGCGAGTCGAAAAGTATCTGAACTTGCCCAGTTAATGCCGGTACAAATAATAACGCCAGAAAGCTACTCACTATTTTTTGGCGGTCCTAAGGAGCGCAGAAAGTTTTTAGACTTAGGTTTGTTCCACGTGGAACATGAGTTTTTTTTCTTATGGCAATCGTTTAATAAAGTGCTTAAACAACGCAACGCCTTATTAAAATCTAAGCCTAAGAATTATTTTGACCAAATCAAGTTTTGGGACAAAGAATTTGTTAGACTGGCAGAACAAATAAATAAATTAAGAATCGCTTATATAACTAGGTTTAAGCAGCAATTTTTTGATAAAATGTGTGCAGAATTAACGCTAATACGCGATTTAGAAATTAGCTTCAATGCGGGCTGGAAAGAGAGTGAATCTCTTTGTGATGCGTTAGAGCAATGTTTTGAGCGAGATGCTCGCCAAGGCTTTACAAGTAAAGGCCCTCATAAGGCTGATTTTAGTTTTAGTGTCGCTGGCAGCAGTGTTGAGAATGTATTCTCACGCGGGCAATTAAAGTTATTGTTGTATGCGTTAAAAGTAACGCAAAATAGTTTAATTGAGTCAGAGACAGATAAGCAATCTATATTGCTAATAGATGATCTACCTTCAGAACTAAGCGAAGATACAAAAGAGAAAGTGGGCCAGTTATTGACTCACTGTAGTTCTCAAATATTTATTTCTTCAATTTTATCTGAAAGTATTTCTGCTGTGGTGGAACCCATGCAACGAGAACTAAAAATGTTCCACGTGAAACATGGCAACCTAATAACAAGATAAGTGGGATTAACCATGTCTGAGAATTATGATTCGTCGAGTATTAAAGTACTTAAAGGATTAGATGCAGTAAGAAAGCGTCCTGGTATGTATATAGGGGACACCGATGATGGTACGGGCTTACACCACATGGTGTTTGAGGTCGTTGATAACTCTATCGATGAGGCCTTGGCGGGTCACTGCGATGATATTTATGTCACTATTCACTTAGACGGTTCGGTATCTGTAAGAGATAACGGCCGTGGTATTCCTACTTCTATACATGAAGAAGAAGGTGTATCTGCAGCTGAAGTAATTATGACGGTGCTACACGCCGGTGGTAAGTTTGATGATAACTCTTATAAAGTATCAGGTGGCTTACACGGTGTTGGTGTATCGGTAGTAAATGCATTATCAGAAAAGTTAAAACTAACCATTCGTCGTGAAGGTAAACTTCATGAGCAGTTTTACACTATGGGTGTACCTGATGCACCTCTAGCTGTAATAGGTGATTCTGAAACAAATGGTACTGAAATTCGTTTTTGGCCAAGTGGCGAAACGTTCACTAACCTTGATTTTCATTATGATATTTTGGCAAAGCGTTTACGCGAGTTGTCGTTTTTGAATTCAGGTGTAAGTATCATATTAAGCGATGAGCGCGAGGAAAATAAAAGCGACCACTTTAAGTACGAAGGCGGTATCAGAGCATTCGTTGAATACCTAAACCGCAATAAAACACCAGTGCATAAAGGGGTATTCCATTTTACTCACGAACGTGAAGAAGATGGTATTAGTGTAGAAGTATCAATGCAGTGGAATGATGCATTCCAAGAAAACATTTACTGTTTCACAAATAATATTCCTCAACGTGATGGTGGTACTCACTTAGCTGGTTTTAGATCGGCGCTAACGCGTACGCTTAATAACTACATGGAAAAAGAAGGCTTTAACAAAAAAGCTAAAACAACCAGTAATGCAACGGGCGATGATGCGCGTGAAGGCTTAACTGCAGTTGTGAGTGTTAAAGTACCTGATCCAAAGTTCTCATCGCAAACAAAAGACAAGCTAGTTTCTAGCGAAGTTAAGTCGGCAGTTGAGCAAGCAATGGCTGAAAAATTCACTGAGTTTTTATTGGAAAACCCATTGGATGCAAAAATTGTTGTTGGCAAAATTATTGATGCAGCACGCGCCCGTGAAGCAGCGCGTAAAGCACGTGAAATGACACGTCGTAAAGGCGCTATGGACTTAGCTGGTTTACCAGGCAAATTAGCTGATTGCCAAGAAAAAGATCCAGCTCAATCTGAACTATACATAGTGGAGGGTGACTCAGCTGGCGGTTCAGCCAAGCAGGGTCGTAACCGTAAGAATCAAGCGATTCTTCCGCTTAAAGGTAAAATCTTAAACGTAGAAAAAGCACGTTTTGATAAAATGCTATCTTCGCAAGAAGTGGCAACGCTAATTACTGCACTAGGTTGTGGTATTGGCCGTGACGAATATAACCCTGAAAAACTACGTTACCACCGTATCATAATCATGACCGATGCCGACGTGGATGGTTCTCACATTCGTACCTTGCTACTAACATTCTTTTACCGTCAAATGCCGGAAATTGTTGAACGTGGTTACATTTATATTGCTCAGCCTCCACTTTATAAAGTGAAAAAAGGCAAGCAAGAGCGCTATATTAAAGATGATCCAGCATTAGTTGATTACCTTACATCGTTAGCGCTAAGCAATGCAGCATTGTATACCAGTGATAGCGCAGAGGCGGTTGATGGTGAAGCATTAGAATCGATTGTTCACGATTATCAAAACACGGTTAAAGTTATCGAGCGCTTAAAGCGTAAGTATCCGAATACGGTTATGAACCGTTTGATTTACCAAAGTGAACTGAAAAAAGAAGACCTTTCAGACGAAGCTAAGGTAATTGCTTGGACTAAAGAGCTGGTTGATGACTTAATTGAACGTGATGAAGATGCAACTATTTTCCATGCCGGAACTGAGCACGATACAGAGCGCAACCTGTATTATCCAGTTGTGAATATTCGTCAGCATGGTGTGGATAAAGCGCACGTACTTCATTATGACTTTATTACATCAAGAGACTACCAACGCATTGCTCTAACAGGTAAAAATATTGCTAATATCATCACAGAAGGTGCATATATCCAACGTGGTGAAAAAACAAAACCTGTTGATAACTTTGTGGATGCATTGGAATGGTTGATCGCAGAGTCTAAGCGTGGGATCTACATTCAACGCTATAAAGGACTAGGTGAAATGAACCCAGATCAACTTTGGGAAACCACCATGGATCCAAGCGCACGCCGTATGTTGCAAGTGACGATTGAAGATGCTGTTGCAGCGGATCAATTGTTTGCTACGTTAATGGGCGATCAAGTTGAGCCGCGTCGTGAGTTTATTGAAACGAACGCACTGCGTGTGGTTAACTTAGACGTATAAAACATTATCGTAATCACAAAAAAGGAGCCTTAGGCTCCTTTTTTATTTTTTCAAACGCACAAACTGCTTAAAACCTGAGTGTACACAAGGTATACTGAGAGTAATTTTCACGCTACTTCTCAGATAGTAAAAAGCCAAATATGCAAAAATATGACGTTAAAACCTTTCAAGGTTTGATCCTGGCTTTACAGGATTATTGGGCACAGCAAGGCTGTGTCATTATTCAACCACTTGACATGGAAGTGGGCGCAGGGACATTTCACCCACAAACATTTTTAAAATCAATTGGCCCAGAGCCAATGTCGAGCGCATACGTTCAACCGTGTCGTCGTCCTACCGATGGTCGTTACGGTGAAAACCCAAACCGCTTACAACATTACTACCAATTCCAAGTTGTGTTAAAGCCATCTCCAGATAATATCCAAGAGCTTTATTTAGGCTCTTTAGCGGCGATGGGTATTGATACCCTCACTCACGAAGTGCGCTTTGTAGAAGATAACTGGGAATCACCAACGCTGGGTGCATGGGGACTGGGCTGGGAAATTTGGTTAAATGGTATGGAGGTAACCCAGTTTACCTACTTCCAGCAGGTGGGCGGCTTAGAATGCTCACCGGTCACAGGTGAAATTACCTACGGCCTAGAGCGTTTAGCAATGTATATTCAAGGCGTAGATAGCATTTACGACTTAGTATGGGCAGACGGTCCATTAGGGCGCGTAACCTACGGTGATGTATTCCATCAAAACGAAGTAGAGCAGTCTACTTATAATTTTGAACATGCAAACGTAGAAGACTTATTTGCACAGTTCGATAAATGTGAAGCTGAGAGCCAAAAGCTAATTGAAGCAAACTTACCATTACCTGCCTACGAGCAAGTAATGAAAGCATCGCACGCATTTAACTTATTAGACGCACGCCATGCTATTTCAGTAACCGAGCGTCAACGTTACATTTTACGCGTTCGTGCATTATCAAAAGCGTGTGCACAAAGTTATTACGATGCACGTGAAGCGCTTGGTTTCCCGCTGTGTAAGGATAAGTAAGCATGTCAGCAGAAAATTTATTAGTAGAAATTGGCACCGAAGAGTTGCCACCAAAATCACTTCGAAAATTAGCCGAAGCCTTTGCTGCAAACTTAACAGCAGAATTAGAAAGCCTAGAACTAGGTCACCAAGGTGTGAGCTGGTATGCATCGCCTCGTCGTTTAGGTTTACAAGTAAAAGCACTTGAAGCTAAACAACAAGACAAAGAAGTTGAAAAACGTGGCCCTGCAACTAAAGCAGCATTTGATGCTGAAGGTAAACCAACCAAAGCAGCCATGGGTTGGGCTCGTGGTTGTGGGATTGAAGTAAAAGATGCGCAAACACTAGAAACAGATAAAGGCGCATGGTTATTGCACATTGCTAAAGTTGCAGGGCAAGAAACCAAATTACTAATGGCTGATGCAATTAGTAAAGCGCTTGCTAAATTACCTATTCCTAAACCAATGCGTTGGGGCGCGAATAAAACACAATTTATTCGCCCTGTGCATACAGTAACTATTTTACTGGGTAGTGAGCTAATAGAAGGTGAGATACTGGGTAAGCAAGTGAGCAATCAACTGCAAGGCCATCGTTTTCATCATCCAGAAAAAATTAGCATTAACCATGCTGATGATGTGTTTGACGTACTTAAATCAGCTTACGTGATAGCTGACTACGAACAGCGTAAAGCACAAATTCGTGCGCAAATAGAAGGCGCAGCAAAAGCAGTTAATGCCGTAGTTGCAATGGATGAAGATTTACTTGAAGAAGTTACTTCATTGGTTGAATGGCCAGTAACGCTAACAGCTACATTTGAAGAAGCATTTTTAGATGTGCCAGCCGAAGCGCTTATTTACACCATGAAAGACGATCAAAAATACTTTCCGTTATTAGATCAAAACGGCAAACTTTTAAATAAGTTTTTGTTTGTTTCTAACATCGAAAGTAAAGATCCAAGTGTGGTTATTTCTGGTAACGAAAAAGTAGTGCGCCCGCGTTTAGCTGATGCGCAGTTCTTCTTTGAAACAGATAAAAAGAAAACACTTGAAAGCCGACTTGAGTCGCTAGACAGCGTTTTATTCCAAAAGCAATTAGGCACACTTAAAGATAAGTCACAGCGTATCAGTGAACTTGCCGGTTACATTGCAGAGCAACTCGGTGCAGATAAAGCACTAGCAGCGCGTGCAGGCTTATTAAGTAAAACCGATTTAATGACCGAAATGGTGATGGAATTTACCGACGTACAAGGTGTAATGGGAATGCATTACGCACGTCATGACGGTGAAGCTGAAGATGTCGCTGTTGCGCAAAACGAGCAGTACATGCCACGCTTTGCCGGCGATAACTTACCAACGAGTTTGATCAGCTGTGCAGTGGCTATTGCAGATAAGTTTGACACGCTGGTGGGTATTTTTGGTATAGGCCAAGCACCAAAAGGTGATAAAGACCCATTTGCACTTCGTCGTGCGGCCATTGGTGCATTACGTATCATGGTAGAAAAGCAGCTACCACTTGATATTTTAGACCTGGTTGCTAAATCACAAACCTTGTTTGGTGAAAAGCTGACTAACCTAAATGTATCAACCGATGTATTCGAATTTATGCTAGGGCGTTTCCGTGCTTGGTATCAAGATGAAGGCATTGAGGTAGATGTAATTCAAGCGGTACTTGCGCGCCGTCCAACGAAGCCTGTTGATTTTGATCGCCGAGTTAAAGCCGTAAGCCATTTCCGCACTCTAGACGCCGCAGAATCGCTTGCAGCCGCTAATAAGCGTGTAAGTAACATTCTGGCTAAAAATAACATTACAACGCAAGGTAATGTTGATCAGAGCTTATTAAGTGATGACGCAGAAAAAGTATTGGCTGCGCAAGTTGCAAAATTTGCCACTGATTTAGCACCACTGTACAGCGATGGAAACTACCAAGAGGCATTAAGCCAATTAGCAGGCATTCGTGACAGTGTTGATAACTTTTTTGACAATGTCATGGTTATGGCCGACGATGAAGCGGTTAAGCAAAACCGCCTTGCGCTTTTAAGTCAGTTAAGTGGGTTATTTTTAGAAATTGCAGATATTTCTGTATTACAAAAATAACAGCTAACAGCTATTAAAAAAGCCAGCATAATGCTGGCTTTTTAGTGTTTTATTTATATTAGTTAATAGAGGATTCATCATGAAGCTCCCAATGAAACGCATTTTCACGTTAGCCTTAGTGGGCCTATTGAGTGCCTGTACCAGCCAAATTTCAATTAACGATGTGTTACCGCAGCAAGAATTGGATCGCAGTATTTATTTAAGAGGGGACTTCACATTATGGGATGCCGAACCTCAATATCAATTTAAACAAGTTGGGCCTGCGCTTTACCAAGCCCAAGTTAGGTTTTCGACCCCAGGCAAAGTGTACGAATTCAAAATAGCGGATGCAGATTTTAGTGAAGGCTTTAACTGTGGCTACAGCGATTCACAGCCAACAGGGCAAAGCCTAACACTTGGCCAATCAACACGCGCCGACTGTAATACCATTTATAATTACTTTAGCTATACACCAGCGATTAAAGGCTCCTACATAGTCAGCATTGATTTTAGTGACTACGATGAGCCGCAAGTGACGATAACGAAGAAGTAAAAGCTGTCAGTCGTTAGTTTAAAGATAAAAATAAAAAACCGTGCTTGATTTAACAAACACGGTTTTTTTATTTTGAGCTGATAGCTTTACAACCCTTTCTTCACCACATACCTATACGGTAATTCTTCAACTTCTTTAGCCACTAGCGTGTGATCCATAAAGGTACAAAAGCTGGGAATGTCGCGGGTAGTTGAGGGGTCGTCGGCAATAATTAGCAGTGTTTCGCCGTCGCTCATTTTGCGAATTGCAGCGCGTATCATCATCACAGGTTCTGGGCAGCGTAGGCCGATAGCATCTAATTGGTGATCGGGGTTATCAAAGCTCATAAAAATTACCTGTAAAAATAGTCGTGGCTTGGTTAGGTCGGGTAGTTTAGCGCAAATAAAGCTGTTGGTTAACTATTTTACGTATAACAAAACAGCTCAACTTATTAATAGATAATCTGAAATAAGTTTAATGCACCCGATCACATTATTCATTTTAAACCTGCAAAAGCTGGTGGCATAAAAAAGGCGAACTAACTTGCGCTAGTTCGCCTTTTAATCACCAAGCTGGTTTTACATATTCAACACTAATTAGTCTTGAACACGTTCAAATACAGTTGCGATGCCTTGGCCTAAACCAATACACATAGTCGCTAAACCGTATTTTGCGTTTTTGTCTTCCATTAAGTGAATAAGTGAGGTGCTAATACGTGAACCCGAACAACCCAGCGGGTGACCCAGTGCGATAGCGCCGCCATTTAAATTCACTTTTTCGTCAACCACATCCGCTAAACCTAAGTCTTTAAGTACGGGTAATGATTGTGCTGCGAATGCTTCGTTAAGTTCAGCAACATCGATGTCATCAATAGTAATACCAGCTTGTGCCAATGCTTTTTTACTTGCTGGTACTGGGCCGTAACCCATGATTGATGGATCGCAACCGGCAACGGCCATCGCGCGAATATATGCACGAATTGGTAAGCCAAGTTCTTTTGCTTTTTCTTCGCTCATCACTAACATAGCTGATGCGCCATCAGAAAGTGCTGAAGATGTGCCCGCTGTAACAGAACCCGTAGCAGGGTTGAACACTGGACGTAGCTGCGATAAACCTTCAACGGTTGTTTCAGGGCGAATTACTTCATCATCTTCAACAAGGATAAGTGAACCGTCAGCATCGTGACCTTCCATTGCTAAAATTTCGCGGCGGAAACGCCCTTCAACTGTTGCAGCATGTGCACGTTGATGCGAGCGGTAAGCAAATTCATCTTGTTGCTCACGGCTAATACCGTGAATAGTAGCAAGGTACTCAGCGGTTAAACCCATAGAGCCAGATGCTTGTGCAATTGATGTAGCTAAGCCTGGGTGAAAGTCGTTACCGTGAGTCATAGGTACGTGACCCATGTGCTCAACGCCACCAATTAGGTATGTGTCGCCAGCGCCAGTCATAATTGCGCGAGCAGCGTCATGCAATGCTTGCATTGATGAGCCACATAAACGGTTAACTGTGGTTGCTGGCACTGAATGTGGAATGCCTGCAAGTAGAGATGCGTTACGTGCAACGTTAAAGCCTTGCTCTAATGTTTGCTGTACACAGCCCCAATAAATATCGTCAATTGACGCAGGGTCAACTGCCGGATTACGTTCTAATAAGCCTTTCATTAAATGAGCGCTTAAGTCTTCCGCACGTTTGTTTTTAAATACGCCGCCTTTTGAGCGACCCATTGGTGTGCGGATACAATCTACAATTACTGGATTATTCATGATATTAACCTTCCACCTTATAGAAAACACGGCCTTCTTCAGCCCACTTGCGAGTTTGCTCTGATACTTGGTAAATCGCACCTAGGTGAGCGTATTTGTCTGCTGCTGCAACAAAGTTAGCTAAACCTGTTTGATCTAAGTAACGGAACGCGCCGCCTCTAAATGGAGGGAAACCAACACCGTATACAAGTGCCATATCAGCTTCTTGAGGAGAAGCAACAATGCCTTCTTGTAAACAAAGTAGCACTTCGTTGAGCATTGGGATCATACAACGGTCAATGATTTCTTGTTTATCAAATTCTTTTGGTGCGTCTGTAATTGGTGCAAGTAGTTCAATCGCTGTTTGGTCATGCGATTTTTTAAGACGACCACGACGGTCTGTTTCGTACTTGTAAAAACCTGCTTTGTTCTTTTGGCCAAAACGTTTTTCGTTAGCAAAAACAGTCACTGGATCTTTCTCTGCACGTGCCATACGTTCAGGGAAGCCGTCTGCCATTACGCCAGTACAATGGAAAGCCGTATCAATACCGACTACATCAAGTAGGTAAGCCGGACCCATAGGCCAGCCAAATACGTTTTCCATGATTTTATCTACTTTTGCAAAGTTAGCGCCTTCAACCACTAATTTGCTAAAGCCTGCAAAGTAAGGGAATAAAACACGGTTTACAAAAAAGCCTGGGCAATCGTTAACAACAATCGGCGATTTACCTAGTTTAAGTGCGTAATCAACCACGGCATTAATCGTTTTATCTGAGGTTTTTGCACCACGGATAATTTCTACTAATGGCATTTTTGGTACTGGGTTGAAAAAGTGCATACCACAGAAGTTTTCTGGTTTTTCAAGTGCTTCTGCAAGTAGGTCAATACAAATAGTTGATGTATTTGACGTGAGCACAGTGCCTTCTGGCATATTCTTTTCAAGATCAGCAAGTACGGCTTGCTTCACTTTAGGGTTCTCTACTACCGCTTCAACAATAATGTTGGCGTTTTGTAGGTCTGCATCGTTAAGCGTTGGTTTGATTTTGCTAAGCGTTGCTAGCATTTTTTCCATCGGCATATGGCCGCGCTTAACTTTTGCACCTAATAGCTTAGACGCTTCACCCATACCTAAATCAAGTGCATCCTGTTGGATGTCTTTCATTATGATTGGTGTACCTTTATAAGCAGATTGGTATGCAATACCGCCGCCCATAATACCTGCGCCTAACACAGCAGCTTGTTTAATTTCTACATCGCTGTGCTTAGCAAATTTACGTGCTTTACCTTTAATGTATTGATCCGCTAAAAAGATACCTGTTTGCGCGGCTGCTTCGTTGGTACGAGCAAGCTTTGCAAAGTTGGCATTTTCAATTGCCATTGCTTCGGCGCGTGAGCAGTTTGCTGCCGCTTTAATAGTGCGAACGGCCATAACTGGAGCAGGATAGTGGCCTTTGGTTTTACCCATAACCATACCTTCTGCCATTGCAAAGCTCATGCCTTGCTCAACACGGTTTAATTTAAGCGGTTGTAATTTTATAGCGCGTTTTGTTTGCCAATCTAGCTTGCCAGCAATCGCCAATTCTAATGTTGCTATGCCTGACTCTTGTAGTTTGTTGGCACTAACTACTGCGTCAAATGCACCTACTTTAAGGGCATCAGCTGCGCGATTTTCGTTACCTGTGGTGATCCACATCATCGCGTTATCGGCACCAATAATGCGCGGAAGACGCACTGTACCGCCAAACCCAGGCATTATGCCTAATTTAACTTCTGGTAAACCCATTTTTGCTGAGTCACTTGCAACACGATAATCGGTAGCAAGTGCCCACTCACAGCCGCCGCCAAGCGCCAAGCCGTTTACAGCACTGAGTGTTGGGAATGGTAAGTCTTCAATTGCATCAAAAACGTCAGTTGCATCTTTGATCCACGTTACTAATTCTGCTTCAGGCTTAGTAAAAGTAGGTAAAAATTCGAAGATATCGGCACCAATAATAAAGTGGTCTTTATCACTGGTAAAAATCATGCCTTTAATATCAGTGTTAGCGGCTAATTCTTTTAATGCTGCCGCGCAATCTGAAAGAGTTTGTTGAGATAATGTGTTTACAGAACCTGTAGCACAAAACTTAAACTCGGCGATGTTTTCCTTCACGAAGCTAACTTCAAAGGAATCGCTTTTATATAACATTATTATTCTCCCTAGTTGATGAACTAAGACTGGTACGATGAGTTCATATTCAGACCAGTGTGCTTGCTTTAAATTAAAAATGCAACGAAAAATTTATCTTGGTTACAAACGTCTGGTTAAAATATAGCTGGTTTGGTGCTAAGGTGGGTTTGAAAGTTTTCTTTATTCATTTTATTGCGCTGTCTTAGTGTTCATAGCTTGGGTTTTATTAGAATAAATAGTACAGCTGTGTATGTGCTGTTGTTTACTTGCTCTTCGCCACACTTCGCCAGCCTTAAAGGTTACATGCCCTAAAGGACATTATGAAAAAATACTTATTAAGCGTAGCGGCAGCGACTCTATTTCTTTCTTTTACCTCTGCCAACGCGAAAACTGATATTGATGCATTTTTAGACGCTGAAAAACAGGCGCGCTATGGCAATTATCAAAATTTTAAAGAAGCGGTAGATTCATTGTCTCATCCGCTTAAACCGTATGTTGAAAAAGCATATTGGGAACGTTACCCCAGCTTAGCCCACCAAACAGAGATAGAAAATTTTCTCACTATTTATGAACATACGCCATTAGAGTGGCCAGTGCGTAAAGCATGGTTAAACTATTTAAAACGCAGAAATCAAAAAGCAGCGTTTATTAAAAACTATCGTGAAACCTCTGACAGTGAGCTTACTTGTACCCACCTTACTTTTCAGCTTGATCTTGGTGCGCCTAAAAAAGCAATACTCAATCAGGTAACCGACTTATGGACAGTGGGTGAGTCGCAGCCCAGTGAATGCGATGGCCTTTTTAAACGCTGGCGTCAAGATGGTTATTTAACGCCCGATGTTGTTTGGCAACGGGTCACTTTAGCGGCACAAGGTGGGTCTTATCGTTTACTGCCTTATTTAAAAACATTGTTGCCAGCCAATGAGCGCTACTTAGCCGATTTATACTCAAAAGTAAGACGTGACCCAAGTGCAGCGGCGGGGTTATACCGTTATAAGCGCAAAACAGTGAAAGAGGGTGAAATAGCGCTTTATGGTATTAAGCGTTTAATTTGGCGTGATAAAGAGTTGGCATTAAAGGCGTGGCAAAAAATTGAGGGGTTATTTGATTACACTGATGATGAAAAAGCGGATGTATATTATACCTTTGCGCTTTCATTGGCGTCGAGCGGCCATAGCCAAGCGAGCTTCTATTTAAATAAAGTACCTAAAGAGCGCCAAGATCGTAAATTAATGCAATGGCAGTTAGCTAATCTACTCAAAACCCAAGATTGGGAGGGAATTGCGGCATTTTTTACAGGTAAAGAAAATCTTAGCTTAGGGCAACAGTATTGGCTTGCTTATAGTTATGACAAACGCGCAGATCATGAAAAAGCCAAGGCAATTTGGACTAAAGTGGCCGCTAACCGTGATTATTACGGTTTTTTAGCCGCTGCGCGTTTGGGCATACCGGTTGACTTAAATGAGTTGCCCGTTAATGTAAATCAAGCTTTAGTAACAAGAGTGAGTAACGCACCGGGCTTTAAGCGTGCCAAAGCCCTGTATGAATTAGAGCGCTTTACTGCCGCTCGACGCGAGTGGAATTATTTAACTGATACCTCAGCTGATGATGAAAAATTAGCTGCGTCGGTACTTGCAGCCGAGCTGGATTGGTTTGATAGTACTATATTCACCCTAGCAAAAATAAAAGCATGGGATTATGTGGATTTGCGTTTCCCTTTTGCATTTCAAGAAATGTTTGAGCGTTACAGCAAGCGAAGCAAAATTGACCTAACTTGGAGTATTGCCATTGCACGTCGCGAAAGCTCATTTGCACCTGATGCGCGCTCTCATGCAAATGCACGCGGGTTAATGCAGCTATTACCAAGTACGGCAAAGTATATTAATAAAGGCACGGTTTCTAATCGTCGCTTGTATCAACCAAAAACCAACATTCGTCTTGGGACTCGTTATTTACAGTATTTAAAAAAGAAAAACCACGGCAATGAGGTGCTAGCTACAGCATCTTATAACGCTGGGTACCATCGTATTAAACGCTGGATACCTGAAGAGGCAATGCCGGCTGAGCTATGGGTTGAACTTATTCCTTACAGAGAAACCCGAGATTATGTAAAAAATGTATTTGCTTATCGGCAGGTTTATCATACTCGCCTTGGTCGGGAGGGGAACCTTCTAGCCCCCATATTAGAAATGACGATAGGCGGATAGTAAAAATAAATCTACAACCACAGAGGGATATTTACACAGTAAGTATCCCTCTTTTTTGAGCGCTTTGTGTATAAGTGGTAGACTCAAAGCAAGTTAAATTTAACAGATGGGTTTATTATGGAAAAATTAGCCGTTTTATACGCCGAACATATTGCAACATTGCAACAGCGTACACGTACTATTTGTGAGCAAGAAGGGTTAGAAGGATTAGTCATTCATTCAGGCCAAGCTAAGCGCCAATTTTTAGATGATATGTATTACCCGTTTAAAGTTAACCCTCATTTTAAAGCGTGGCTACCGGTTATTGATAATCCACATTGCTGGATTGTGGTAAATGGTAGCGATAAGCCAAAACTTATTTTTTATCGCCCAATTGATTTTTGGCATAAAGTACCTGATGAGCCAAGAAATTTTTGGGCAGAATACTTCGATATTGAATTATTATTACAACCTGATCAGGTTGAAAAGCTACTACCTTACGATAAAGCTAAATTTGCCTACATTGGTGAATACCTCGAAGTAGCACAAGCACTTGGCTTTAGTATTATGAACCCTGAGCCAGTACTTAACTATATTCATTACCACCGTGCTTATAAAACGCAATATGAGCTTGAGTGTTTGCGTAATGCTAATCGCATTGCGGTTGATGGCCATAAAGCCGCGCGTGATGCGTTTTTTAATGGTGGTAGTGAGTTTGATATTCAGCAAGCCTACTTAATGGCAACGCGTCAAAGTGAAAACGAAATGCCATATGGTAATATTGTGGCCCTTAACGAAAACTGCGCTATTTTGCACTACACTCATTTTGAGCCAAAAGCACCACAAACGCATAATTCATTTTTAATTGATGCGGGCGCTAACTTTAATGGTTACGCTGCGGATATTACCCGTACCTACGACTTTAAAAAGCAGGGTGAGTTTGCTGACTTAGTTAACGCTATGACAGCGCATCAAATTGAGTTAGGAAAAAGCTTAAAGCCAGGTTTACTGTATGGCGATCTGCATATTGATTGTCATAACCGTATTGCTCAGCTATTAAGTGATTTTAATATTGTTAAACTACCGGCAGCGGAAATTGTTGAGCGTCAAATTACCTCAACTTTCTTCCCGCATGGCTTAGGGCATCATTTAGGTGCACAGGTTCACGATGTGGGTGGTTTTATGCGTGATGAAACAGGGACACATCAAGCGCCACCAGAAGGCCATCCATTTTTACGCTGCACTCGCTTAATTGAGAAAAACCAAGTGTTTACTATTGAGCCAGGTTTGTACTTTATTGACTCTTTATTGGGTGATTTAGCACAAACAGACAATAAGCAGTTTATTAACTGGGAAAAGGTCGAAGCGTTTAAACCTTTTGGCGGTATTCGTATCGAGGACAATATTATTGTTCACGAAGATAGCCTAGAAAATATGACGCGTAATTTATTACTCGACTAAATCCTTATTAAAGACGAGTTAGCCAATACGCGCTAAAATAAACGGATACAAAGGGGCCTTTTGGCCCCATTTTTTTAATTAAAGCCTAAGTAAGTGCTATGTCTGAATATAAATACCCAGCCGAAGCTGTATTTCATCAAGAAGAAATTAAAAAAAGTACCTTTATCGTTCACATAGGTCACACGCCCGATCTAAATGCTGCGAAAGCCTTTATTAAAAATATTGAAGAAAAATACAGCGATGCACGCCACAATTGCTGGGCACATGTTGCAGGTAACCCAGGGGGCAGCCATGTTTATGGTTTTTCTGATGACGGGGAGCCCAATGGCACCGCCGGTAAACCCATGCTCAATGTACTAGTGGGCTCAGGCTTAGGTGAAGTGACCGCTGTGGTAACACGTTACTTTGGAGGTATAAAGCTCGGTACGGGTGGGTTGGTGCGTGCTTATGGTGGTTCACTCAATAATGCCTTAGCAAAACTACAAACCGTGGTGAAAGTGCCGAGTGCTGAGCTGGTGGGCTTTAGTGAATACAGTATGCAAGGGGCGATAGAGCAACATTTAAAAACGAACTTTCAGGTACTTAATATTGAAAAGCAGTTTACTGCAAATATTGAGTGGACTATTACCATTGATAGTCGCCAAGCGCAGCAAGCCATCAAAGATATTTTTGATTTAAGCCACGGCGCAGTTGAGTTAACAATCAAAGAGTAATAGTCTTACATTCATCCCATTTAATGGTTAAACATTAAATTTTCGAGTCATACAGTAGTTATTTTAATTTACTAATAAAAAAGCGATACGCTCAATGCAATTTCGTACCATCATAAAAATTCTTGGCCAATTGGTTGCGCTATTCAGTATTACTATGGTGCCACCAGCGCTAGTGTCTTTAATTTATAAAGATGGTGGAGGGGTGCCGTTTGTTTTAGCCTTTATATTCAGTGTTGTTATTGGCTTAATGGCTTATTACCCAAATAGGCATGAGCATGGCGATTTAAAAGCCCGCGAAGGCTTTTTAATCGTGGTTTTATTTTGGCTGGTACTCGGTACGTTTGCCTCCTTACCGCTGGTATTTTTACAAGAACCCAATCTCTCTTTAGCCGATGCCGTGTTTGAAGCCTTTTCTGGCTTAACCACTACAGGAGCTACCGTACTGACAGGCATAGAGTATCTGCCTAAATCGATATTGTTTTATCGCCAACAATTACAGTGGTTTGGTGGTATGGGGATCATTGTATTAGCGGTAGCAATCCTGCCAATGCTTGGCGTAGGTGGTATGCAGTTGTATCGGGCTGAGATTCCAGGTCCCGTAAAAGATTCCAAAATGACCCCGCGTATAGCCGACACTGCTAAACACCTTTGGTATATTTATGTGTCTATTACCCTTGCATGTACTTTGGCGTATTGGAGCGCTGGAATGAGTTGGTTTGATGCAATTTGCCATGCTTTTTCTACGGTGGCTATTGGTGGTTTTTCTACTTATGACGCTTCAATGGGGCATTTTGATAGCCCAGTAATTAACTTTATTTGTGTGTTCTTTTTAATTATCGCGGCCATTAACTTTTCACTGCATTATGCTGCTGTAGCGAGTCGTAATATTAGTGTCTACATTCGTGACCCTGAATTCAAAGTGTTTCTATGTATTCAGCTCGCGCTGGTGGTGATTTGTTTCACGGTACTTTCATCTCACGATGTTTATGCCAATGGCGATGAAACCCTCGATCAGGCATTGTTTCAAGCTGTATCTATGAGCAGCACCGCAGGATTTGCCACAGATAACTTTTCTGCTTGGCCTTTGTTTTTACCTATTTTATTAATATTCTCTAGTTTTATTGGTGGCTGTGCTGGTTCAACTGGCGGCGGTATGAAAGTAGTGCGCGTGTTTTTACTTTATCTACAAGGGGTGCGAGAGCTAAACCGCTTAGTGCATCCTCGAGCTATATACTCTATAAAGTTAGGACGAAAGGCGCTACCAGATAAAGTAGTTGAAGCAGTATGGGGTTTTTTCTCGGCTTATGCATTAGTCTTTATTATTATTATGTTAGCGTTAATGGGCACCGGGTTAGACAATATAACGGCATTCTCAGCAACGGCAGCGTGTTTAAATAACCTTGGGCCTGGTTTAGGTGATGTTGCTTCTCATTATGGCGCTATTACCGATACTGCAAAATGGATATTAACCGTGGCAATGGTATTTGGTCGTTTAGAGATATTTACACTATTAGTGCTATTTACCCCAACATTTTGGCGTGGATAACGTTTTAAATATTAGGAAAGAACTATGCAAAAAACCAATTTGGAAAAGTTAAGCCAAATCGTCACAGGTGGCATGGTCGATTTAGAAATACTGACACCAACCAGTAGCCGACGCGTAAAAACAGAGTTTATAGGCTTATTAGAAAAAAAGTTTATTATTTTAAATTACCCCAATGCAAAACGGCTCCCCATGGCAAGTGATTATTTACGCGATGGTGTGATGGTGGTGGTAAGAGCGCTTATAGAGGGCAGTGGTGGGCATGTACTAGCGTTTCGTCAGCAGCTTATGTCTGTAGCATCTCACCCGGCTAAGTTATTGTTTATCGACTATCCATCACAAGTACAGTTATTTGAGCTGCGCTCGCAAGCGCGTATACCGACGCTGTTTCCTGCCAAGTTAAAATTATCGGATGATCGCCCCTCCTTTGAAGGTGTTATAAAAGATATTTCGTTAACGGGTGTTATGTTTGATATTAAAACAACCCAAGAAATTGACGACATTAAAGATATGCGTTGTATTGTAGTGTTTGATGAAGATACAAAGCACGAAGGGCAAATATGCAGCGTGAAAAAACATGCTAAAGGTATATATTGCGGAATTCGATTATTTGCCAGTGAAGAGCAAATGAAAACCCTGATGGGAGATCACTTCATTGACCCTAGTGCACTTGAATTTGAAATTGTATAAGGCCTGTTATCTTTCGACGCTGAACATTTTACAATTCTAAAATATCAACAAGCTCTAACATTTTCGCTCTTTTGCAACAAATAGCCATGTGTTGTTGTTATTTTTAAAATCAATTTCAAATTTATTTTATAAATTTATTAAAAACAATTAGTTAAATATGTTTTTTTATTCTAATTTTTTGTTTATAACAAAATTAAACTTAACTCACCTTCCTTTTTGTTTATTTAATCCTCTTTTTTAGCGATTGCTCATCGACTGTGTGGGGCTTTCCTTAAACTCAACTCTTTGATTTTTATTGTTTTAATTTTATTGCCTCATCTACTGTTGCTAAAAAGCAACAAAATAACGAGTTAAATAGCGCCATTTTCAGCTAGTTGCAGGTTAATTCATTGAAAATTATAGTTTTTATATTATTGGCATCGAAGTTGTAATAGTCAGGCTGTATAGAACGAAACGTGATTTAAAGTAAAACACTTAATCGCATAAAACATAAACTTTGAAGGAAGATAGATTATGAAAAGCATTAATAAAACTTTAGCACTTATCGCATTGGCTTCTTCATCAGCTGCTTTTGCAGCAAGCGACTTTGATAAGCTAGACGTTGACGGCAACGGCGCGATCAGTCAAAGCGAAGCATCAGTTGATGCAAAACTAATGAGCATGTTTTCAGAGCTTGATACAGACCAAAACGGTGAGCTATCAAAAGAAGAGTTCTCTAAAGCATAACCCTAAGCTATTAAAGTTTTGGGAGTTAAAAGCTCCCCCATAATTTAAACGATTTTAAGGAATACTCATTATGAAAACATTACACAAAACATTTGCACTTATCGCTCTTGCTTCTTCATCAGCTGCCTTTGCAGCGAGCGACTTTGACACACTAGATACTGACGGTAACGGCGCTATTAGCCAAAGCGAAGCATCGGTTGATGCAAAACTTATGAGCATGTTCTCAGAGCTTGATACTGACCAAAACGGTGAGCTATCAAAAGAAGAATTTTCGAAAGCATAAGACAAGTCTAAGTATATTCTGAGTTGCCAAAGACAACCTAAATAGGCAAGGAAGCCTATGAAAGAGAATAACAAGGACTGTGATAGCCAGACACAATTTTTTGATAGACCATTGCATTACATTTTGAAGGATTAAATTATGAAAACATTACACAAAACATTTGCACTTATCGCTCTTGCTTCTTCATCAGCTGCCTTTGCAGCGAGCGACTTTGACACACTAGATACTGACGGTAACGGCGCTATTAGCCAAAGCGAAGCATCGGTTGATGCAAAATTAATGAGCATGTTCTCAGAGCTTGATACTGACCAAAACGGTGAGCTATCAAAAGAAGAATTTTCGAAAGCATAAGACAAGGCTAAGTATATTCTGAGTTGCCAAAGACAACCTAGATAGGCAAGGAAGCCTATGAAAGAGAATAACAAGGACTGTGATAGCCAGACACAATTTTTTGATAGACCATTGCATTACATTTTGAAGGATTAAATTATGAAAACATTACATAAAACATTCGCACTTATCGCTCTTGCTTCTTCATCAGCTGCTTTTGCAGCAAGCGACTTTGACATGCTTGATACTGATGGTAACGGCGCTATTAGTCAAAGCGAAGCGGCTGTAAACGCTGATTTAACAGCCGCATTTACTGAGCTTGATACTGACGGTAATGGTGAGCTTTCTAAAGCTGAGTTTGCAAACTTTTAATTTTTGACTTTTTTCATTGCACAGGGATCTCAGAAAAGGATTTCCCTCTTATAGGAGACTTATTATGAAAGCATTAAACACAACACTTGCGATTTTAGTATTAGCGTCATCATCAGCAGCTTATGCAGCGGTAGATTTTGCCTCTTTTGATAGTAATGGCGACGGTGTAATTAGTCAGCAGGAAGCTGCGTCTAATAAACAACTAATGAATATTTTTGATGACTTAGATACTGACGGAAATGGTGAACTTTCTAAAGAAGAGTTTGCAAGAGTACAATAAGTATTACCCCATCATACTCCACTAAAGCCGCTGAATAGTCAGCGGCTTTTTTATACTTGTTAGAGACTATATTTAAGTTGGAGAGAGAAGCTTCTTGGCTTGCCATAACGATATTGGTTATAGAACCCAATTTGACTGTAATAATGCTTATCAAATAAGTTATCGATATTTAGGCTAACAGATAATTGCTCATTCATTTGATAATTCGCCATTAGGCTGGCAATACCATAACTAGGCTGGTTTACCTCAACAGCGCCATAAACAGGGTTTTTAACTTCATCATAGCTATTGCTTTGCCAGCGATAGCCACCACCCACTTTTAGATTGTCTAATGCACCTGAGAGTTGATAGCTAGTAAAAAGTTTAAATTGATCTTTTGGGTTGGTGGTATTTAATACCGTATTATCCGGTTTTTCGCCTTTACTATGAGTATAGCCAAAATAAGCGTTCCAGTTGTCGGTTAATTTTCCGTTGATTTCTAGCTCGTAGCCCTGAGTTAATGTGCCGTCAATGGGCTTGTAGATGGCCTGAAGTGTTTCTGCAATGGTATCTCCCGTGTACTCGCCTACATTATCTTGATAAATTTTAAATCCAGAAAGGGATATGTCTAAACGTTCATCAAGTACAGAAGCTTTTATGCCAATTTCATAATTCTTACCTTTAATAGGGCTTAAATAATGTCCATTTTTATCAACTCGACTTTGTGGTGTAAAAATATCAGTGTAATTAGCATACAAAGCCCAATTCTGTGTTAGTTCATAAGTTGCTCCAAAATAATTAGTTAGTTCATCATTTATTTTATAATCATGCATGCGACCAAAATTATCTTGATTGGTTTGCCATTGATTTAACCGGCTTCCAACAATTAAAGACAAGGCATCGGTTATATTTAGTTGTGCAGCAACATAAAGTGCATCTTGTTTAGTTGTGCCATAAGATCCGTAAGCCGCTTCTGACTGCCAATTTGGTTTTGCAATGCTATAACTAGAGTCAGTGAAATCGCCGATAACATAGTCACTTTGTTGACTAGCATAATAAGGGGTCGAAAACTGTTGCTCTTGGGTATTATAACCAAATAGCAGTTGGTGACTTTGGCCCAGCCAATTAAACCGACCATTGAGTTCAACCTCATAGGTATCCTGCGTTCTGTTTGCATCAATATAGTTTATAGAACCGGGTTTCATTCCAGTGTTGTTTATAGGATCGGGCTCTCCTTTTACCCAAAACACATCATAGTCTAGGTCGTTATCACCATAGACATAATTAGCGGTTAGCTGCCAGTTAGCGTTAAAGTAATGCTCTAGGCGAATAAACGCATTAAGTGCATCGGTTCGAGAAGAGGCCCAATCTTGAGCTGTTGAAACACCTCTGTCATAAGCAGTGCGGGAGCCATCACTATAAAAAATAGGCAAACCACCTGACATTGTTCCTTTAGGAGTTGTCGATTGATTATCAACAGCAAGCGTCAACAAAGTATTGTTAGAAAGATCTGCCTCAATAATGCCATATAATGTTTGACTGGTTTGCGAAAAGCGATCTTGATATGAGTGTCTATCTTGATAAGCAACAACAGCTCGTCCTCTTATACTTTCACTATTATTTATACTTCCCGACACATCCACCATCGCGCGGTAGTTGTCCCATGAGCCTAATGAAGCAGTAAGATTTACTTGAGTGTTTACAGTTGGGCGTTTACGTATCAAATTAATTGCTGCCGAAGGGTTACCCGCGCCCAGCATTAACCCCGTTGCTCCTCTAACTATTTCGATACGATCATAAATTGCGGTATCGGTTAGGTTATCTCCATAATTAAAGCGGGTGTCATAGGTGGTCGCTATGCCATCATAAAGTATGCTGGTAACACTAATACCTCGGGCTGAAATAGAAAACTTACCATTATCTGCTTCTCGAGCATTTATGCCTGTCACACTGGTTATAGCTTCAATTGCGGTATTTAGTTGTTGGTCTGCCATGAAGTCGCTGGTTATCGCTATCGTTGATTGCGGCGTTTGCAAATGTGATAGCTCAAGACCTGTTGCAGAGCTCATGGAATTAACTTTATAGCCGTTCGCTTGCTCTCCGATTACGGTTAACCTTTCGATACCTTCGCTAGTGTGGGCGAGCGTTTGAGTTGAAACTGTTGAAAGTAAAAGGCCAACCAGAGTGTAATGAGTTACGGGATAATTTTTCTTAGAGAGTAGGTGTATCATTTGAAATCCATTTTTATTTAAAAACGTGAAATTAACTTTTCACATCAGTAGATGTCGCTGCTTGATAATCGAGCAAGAAGAGACTAATGGATTTTTCTTTATTAGTAAATGCTTTTGATAATGATTTTCATTTAGGTTTGGGTATTCTCCTTTTTACTTACAAGCGGGTTGTGAATAAAAAGGAGGAATTAATTATAAAAAGATTGCGCTAACTTGGAATAACTTTTCAACCACGTTAATGTGCTTTTTATCAATTAAGAACATGATTACATGATCGCCTGACAAAATAATTGTATCGTCATGGGCAATCAGTACATCGTCATTTCGCACAATTGCACCTATTGTGGTACCTGCTGGCAATTTAATATCGGCAATTGCGCGACCTACCACTTTAGAGGTATTTTCATCACCATGGGCAACCGCTTCTATGGCTTCTGCGGCTCCTTTACGTAGTGAGTACACGTTTACAATATCACCACGGCGCACGTGAGTCAGCAATGCAGAAATAGTCGCTTGTTGTGGTGAAATCGCAATATCAATTTCGCCGCCCTGTACTAAATCAACGTAAGCGCCTCGTTGAATAAGTACCATGGTTTTTTGTGCCCCCATGCGTTTTGCGAGCATAGCCGACATTATATTTACTTCATCGTCGTTGGTAACGGCAATAAACACATCAACCTGTTCAATGTGTTCTTCAGAGAGCAGCTCCTGATCGGATGCATCACCACAAAATACCACGGTGTTGTCGAGCATTTCAGAAAGCTGTTCGCCACGCTCTTTACTTCGCTCTAGTAACTTAACGCTGTGGTTTCTTTCCAGTGAACGGGCTAGACCTGCACCAATATTACCGCCACCGGCAATCATGATTTTTTTATACGAGCGTTCCAGCTTTTGTAGCTCGTTCATTACCGCACGAATGTGTTTGGTTGCGGCAATAAAAAATACTTCATCGTCGGCTTCTATTACGGTGGTGCCTAAGGGCTTTATCGCTTTACCTTGGCGGTAAATAGCGGCTACCCGAGTTTCAACATTAGGAATATGCTGCTTAAGTGTAGATAGGGCATAGCCTACCAATAAGCCGCCATAGTAGGCTTTTACAGCCACTAAAGAGAGCATGCCATCGGCAAATTGCAGTACTTGTAATGCGCCAGGGTAGTCTATTAGGCGGCGAATATACTTAGTAACGAGTGCTTCTGGGGCAATATAATGATCGACGGGTAAGTCATCATTATGGAATAGTTTTTCGCGGTATTTTAAATACTGCTCAGAGCGAATACGGGCTATTTTGGTCGGTGTATTAAAAATACTGTAGGCAACTTGGCATGCCACCATGTTAACTTCATCTGAACTGGTCACCGCAATAATCATATCGGCATCTTCAGCCCCTGCGCGACTTAGCACGTCAGGGTGAGCGCCATGGCCTGCAACACCTTGTAAATCGTACTTATCTTGCAGTTCGCGCAAGCGGTTACCGTCGATATCAACTACGGTTATTTCGTTTTGTTCACCCACTAGGTTTTCTGCGAGTGTGCCGCCAACTTGCCCAGCACCGAGTATGATTATTTTCATTATGTGCCCATATTATTAATACTAATTACATCAAAGTATTAGCTACCTCTAAACTGAAGTAGCTAAATGTGTTGCCTAGGTTTTTTTAACTAATTTAGCGTAGTAAAAACCGTCACTTTCGCCTGGTAATAACTGCAAGCCTGGTATGGTTTTAGTGTCTTCGCTGTGCAAAGGAATATGCTCTGCGTCTTCATTATTAGCTAAAAACTTAGCAACTTGTTGTTGGTTTTCTTGTGGAAGCACCGAACAAGTTGCATACACCAATGTACCGCCTGGCTTTAACAATGGCCAAATGCTGTCGAGTATATCGCCTTGGAGGGTCGATAAATCGTTAATGTCGGATGCGCGACGTAACCATTTAATATCTGGGTGACGACGAATTACGCCAGTTGCAGAGCAGGGTACATCTAACAAAATACGATCAAACTGTTCTTCATCCCACCAAGTGTGAGGTTGCGATGCATCACCACATTGTAAGTCGGCGCCCAAACCTATGCGTTCTAGGTTTTTTTTAACACGTTCTAGGCGTGTGGCATCGCTATCAAGCGCAAGTACATCAGCATCGGCAAGCTCTAAAATATGGCAGGTTTTACCACCAGGCGCTGCACAGGCATCGAGTATTGCATCACCATTTTGTGGGTCTAGGTAGCGTGCAGCAAGCTGCGCTGCCGCATCTTGTACTGAACAGGCACCGGTATCAAACTCAGGAAGTGAAAACACATCGCGTGGTTTGCTTAGTTTAATGCCATCAATAAAATCAGGGTTTAGAGTATGTTCAATATCGTTAGCGGTTAGCATTTCGCTATATTCTTGGGTGCTAAACTGCGATTGATTCACTCGAAGCCACATTGGCGCTTGTTGCTGATTAGCTTCTAGAATGTCTTCCCAGCTATCTGGGTAGGCTTCTTTTACTTGCTTTATAAACCAGTTTGGATGGTTGTATAAACACACCGGAATTTGTTTGGCTTTTTCTTCAAGCTCAGTTTGTTGGCGCTGAAAGCTTCGTAAAATGGCGTTAATAAGCCCTTTCAAGCCAAGAGCGCGTAATTGTTGTAACGCATTAACGGTTTCGCTAATTGCTGCATGCGGCGGTACACGCATGTGTTGTAGTTGGTAAATACCCACATACAACAAGAACTGGAAAATGCGGCGTTTGCCTTTAAGCGGTTGTTCTACTAAATGCTGGCAATAATTTTCTAGGCTAGGTAAGTAACGTAATACTCCATAGCAAATTTGCTGCAGTAAGGCTTTATCTTTAGGTGATAAGCCTTGGCTAGCGAAAGGGAGTTCTTGATTAAGCGATGCGCCTTTATCAACCACGTTATATAAAGTTTCAGCGGCTAGCGCTCTGACATTGCTTACATTACTCATTATTTTCGCCTAATACGGTGCCGGGTGTGACCCAGTCGCTACGACCGTTTAAAAAATCATTAATTGCCATTGGCTTTTTGCCTTGTGGTTGTAATTCGCTAATAGATAAAGCGTGTTTACCACAAGCCACAACGATACCGTTTTTATCACTTGCTAATACAGTGCCAGCTGCGCCTGACTGTTCAACCACGTTTGCTTGGTATATTTTTACCGTATTACCACGCATTTGGGTAAAGCATACTGGCCATGGGTTAAAGGCACGAATGTTACGCTCGATTTGCTCGGCATCCATAGACCAATCAATGTTGGCTTCGTCTTTTGAGAGCTTTTTAGCGTAATTGGCATCGGCGTCGTTCTGTGGCTCAGGCGTTATGTCCCCGTTGGCTAAACGATTTATGGTGTCGATTAATGCATCAGGTCCCAGTTCAGCAAGCTTAGCGTATAAGCTTGCACTGGTTTCAGTACTATCAATAGGGCAGCGGCTAATATGCAGCATATCGCCGGTATCTAGCCCTTCATCCATTTGCATTATGGTTACACCGGTTTGCTGATCGCCTGCCCAAATAGCACGTTGAATAGGTGCGGCGCCACGCCAGCGCGGTAAAATAGAACCATGTACATTTAAACACCCTAAACGTGGGGCATCTAAAATGGCTTTAGGTAAAATTAAACCGTAGGCAACGACAATCATGATATCGGCATTGAGGCTGCTTAGCTCTTCAAGTGCTTCGTCTGTTTTGAGTGATTGCGGTTGAAAAACGGGTAGGTCATGTTCTAATGCAAGCGCTTTTACTTCACTGGCTTTTAGTTTTTTTCCGCGACCCGCTGGACGATCTGGTTGACTGTAAACGCCCACTATTTGGTGTTCACTATCTATGAGTGCTTGCAGATGGCGTGCAGCAAAGTCCGGCGTACCGGCAAATATAATGCGTAATGGTTGTGTCACTGAGTTTCCTAATTATTTACTAAGGTGCTTATTACTGCGCTGCAAACTTCGCTTCTTTTTCAAGCTTTTTACGAATGCGTTGGCGCTTTAATGGAGATAAATAATCAATAAATAATTTACCTTGAAGGTGATCAAGTTCATGCTGAATACAAATCGCTAATAATTCGTCAGCATCAAGAATAAACTCTTTACCTTCTTCGTTGAGTGCAGCTACGGTAACGGTTTCTGCACGGTCAACTTTTGCATACGAATGAGGAACTGATAAACAGCCTTCTTCGCTCACGGTTGAGCCATCTTTTTTGATAATTTGCGGATTGATAAGCACGAGTGGTTCATTGCGCTCTTCTGATACGTCGATCACCACAATACGCTGGTGAATATCAACCTGTGTAGCAGCAAGCCCAATACCATTTTCATCGTACATAGTTTCTAGCATATCTTTGACAATTTCACGCACTTGATCGTCAACAACAGTTACTTCTTTTGCGATTGTACGTAAACGTTCATCTGGAAATCTTAAAACTTCTAACCTAGCCATAGTTACCTTTTACACTTATGCTTGAATTTAGGGTATTGTATGTTCTTATTTTAGCCATTCACGTTCCCCTTTAACAGGTTTTGGTTAATAATAATGAAAAAACACTATGAGGAAGCTCAATGAAATCTCCATTAATTGCAATTATACTTGTATTAGGTGCAACTTTTCCTGTGCTGGCAGATGTACTAACTATAAAAAAAGATGCACCTAAACAGTATGTTGTGAAAAAAGGTGACACGCTTTGGGATATCTCAGCTATATATCTAAACGAACCTTGGTTATGGCCTGAACTATGGCAAATGAACCCACAAATAGACAACCCTCACCTTATTTACCCCGGAGATGCGTTAGCATTAATTTACGATACAGACGGTAATCCGCGTTTAGTGATTAATAAAGCGTATCGAAAGCTATCACCTATGGGGCGTATTACGCCAAAAGGGAAAGATGCGATAACAACTTTACCGCTTGCGTTGATTAAACCGTATTTGTCGTTTGAGCAAGCTATTAACAGCGATACCATAAAAGAAAAGCCCTATATTTTGGGCGCCAACGAAAATACCAAAACCCAAACTATTGACCATATTTTATATGTAAAAGGTAACTTAAAACGTCATCAGGCATATGCTATTTATCATAAAGGTGCGCCTTATACTGACCCTAATACCGGTGAAGAGTTGGCGAGTAGAGCATCTTATGTGGGTATGGCTCGCGCGTTTAGAACAGGTGATGCGGCCAATGGCGAACCTGCCTCAGTAAGAGTTGAATCAGTAAAACGTGAGATCAAACAGGGTGACTTTTTATTACCTGCAATGGAAGGGCAGATGCTGCCCGTATATTTTGAGATGCATCGTCCTGAACAGCCAATGCAGGGTCAAGTGATTGCCTCTCCGCACGAGGTGAGAGAATTTAGCACGATGGATGTAGTGGTGCTAAACTTAGGTTCAGAGCAACAAGTTAAAGTAGGTCATGTACTGGATATTGAACGTCAGTCACCTAAGGTGATTGATAGTGCCAGAGGCCCGCGTTATACCGAAGATTCAAGTCGTTTAGAAAAATTGGTATCGGCTACTAGCGAATTATTTGGCTCAGAAACCGATGAAGATAGCGTTACTTGGAAAATGCCAGCAGAGAAAGTTGGTGAAATGATTATTTTTAAAGTGTATGACAAAGTTAGTTATGCGCTGATCACTAAAAATCAGCACCCAATTCGCATTGGAGATTTGGCAGTAATTCATTAAGTAGCGAGTCGGTGTTCTAGGAGGGAGCATGGAGCAATCGTTTGGCAAGCTAAGCCATTGGCTTGCCTTTTACTTATGCAAAGGGCTTGGAATAAAAACGCTATTAGCCCTCTCTAAACAGCATAGTTTAGAGTCACTGTTTTCCTTATCGCATTCCCAGCTGGTTATGTTGGGCTTAACAGCGAGCCAAGCAAGTAATTTACTTAATACAAATTGGCAGCAAGTTGCGCATTATGAACAGCTTATTAGCCAGCAACATATTATTGTTATTAGTATTTTTGATACCACCTACCCAGAACACCTAAAACAAATAGCCAGTGCGCCATTATTACTTTTTTGTAAAGGCGATATCAGCTTACTGTCTTCTCCACAAATTGCGATTGTTGGCAGTCGAAATGCAACCACCACAGGACTTGAAATTGCTGCAGAGTTTGCACATCAGCTAACGCTTGCTGGCATAACAGTAACCTCTGGTATGGCGCGTGGCATTGATGGTGCTGCCCATAAAGGAGCGCTGGCAGGAAATGGTAAAACCATTGCCGTACTAGGGACTGGTGTTGATGTTTATTACCCTAAACGCCATAAGTTACTTACAGAGCAAGTATTAACACAGGGTTTATTGGTAAGTGAGTTTTTACCGGGCACCGCGGCCAACGCGCATAACTTTCCACGACGTAATCGTATTATTTCAGGACTCTCTTTAGGCGTTTTAATTGTTGAAGCCGAAATTAAAAGTGGCTCACTCATCACCGTACGTTATGCGCTTGAACAAAATAAAGACGTTTTTGCGGTGCCAGGCTCAATTAAAAACCCGCTGGCACAAGCAAGCCATTTTTTAATTAAGCAAGGTGCTAAGCTGGTAGAAAACGTCGCGGATATTCTTGATGAGATGAACTTTTCATACCCTTCTGGTCTAAACTATAAAGAGTTAACTGATGCTGTAACCTCAGATTGTGAGGTGCTTAACAGTATTGGTTTTGAGGTGACCAGTGTGGACGATATTATGCGTCGAGTACAGTGGCCAATTGATAAATTACAAGCGCGATTGCTTGATTTAGAGTTAGACGATCAAATTGAACGTGTATTAGACGGCTATATTAAATTAAGCGCTGGAGGATAATATGTTTGATATTCTCATGTATTTATTTGAAAACTATGTTCACAGCGAAGGCGATGTATTTGTTGAGCAAAGCACACTTACCGATGAGTTACTCCGCGCTGGGTTTAACAAACCCGAAATTAACAAAGCCATTGACTGGTTAGATCAACTTGCCGCATTACAATACAGCAATGAATCGCCTTATTTATTAGCCACTCCACAACATGCAGTGCGTATTTTTACCGACAGTGAGTGCCAAGTTCTCGACACCGAGTGTCGCGGCTTTTTAATGTTTGTTGAACAAACGGGCGTCATTAATAGCACCACTCGTGAAATGGTGATGGACCGTTTAGCGGCGCTTGATAATTCAGCTATTACTTTGGAAGATTTAAAATGGTTAATTCTTATGGTGTTATTTAACGCCCCTGATTCTCAGCAGGCGTATGAGCAAATGGAAGATCTTATTTTTGATGAGCCCAGTGAAGTGTTACATTAATCATTATTGCGTGTTTTATTATTTTCAGCGTTAACAAACCGACTGCCATAGCTTGTATCTTTAAGGGTTTTGGGTATATTAGGCGAAAATTCACCAACCACTAGGATTTACATGAGTAAAATCGATCATTCACTTTTCTCGGCTAATAAACACGCCTTAGAAAAAGAATATGAGATATGCCCGCAATGTGGTTCAGAACTCGTCATTCGTAATAGTAAATCTGGGTATTTTTTAGGCTGCGCTAGTTACCCTAAGTGTGATTTTATTCGTCCGCTTGTACATCATGATAGCAATGAAATCAAAATACTTGAGGACAGCGAGTGTCCAGAGTGTCGTAAGCTGCTGGTGGTGAAAAATGGCCGCTACGGTATGTTTATTGGCTGTACCGGTTACCCTGAATGTCATTATATTGCCAGTGAGCATGACGATACACCAAGTGAAGAGCCTGTGATTAGTTGTCCTAAATGTAAAAAAGGCCACTTGGTTTCACGCAGCAATAAATTTGGGAAAGTGTTTTATTCTTGCGACTGTTACCCAAGCTGTAAATATACGCTTAATCATAAACCTGTAGATCAAGCGTGCCCAGCATGTGACTGGCCAGTTGTTACTGAGAAAAAAACCGCGAGTGGTATTGTGTTACAATGCCCACAAAAAAGCTGTATGCATAAGTTTGCTGCCACTGAATAACGTAAATATCTCTGGAGACAATTTTGTCTGACCTTTCTTCTTTATCTGCTGCAATAACTAGCTTAGAACAAGGCGATGTTATTTTATACCCAACCGAAGCTGTTTATGGCCTTGGTTGCGATCCTGACAATCAACAGGCGGTGGAACGTTTATTGAGTATTAAACAACGCCCTGTTGAAAAAGGGCTTATTTTAATTGCTGACAATTACGGGCAATTATTAAAATACGTCGATGACGCTAAGCTGCCTATGGATAAACGTGCCGATATTTTTTCAAGTTGGCCAGGCGCACTCACTTTTGTGATGCCTGCAGCTAAGTCTACCCCAAAGTGGTTAACTGGGCAGTTTGATACTATTGCAGTAAGAGTAACTAACCACCCTACAGTTAAACGTTTATGTCAACAGTTTGGTAAACCACTGGTATCAACAAGTGCTAATTTAACCGGCCAAGCAACGGTAACAAGTATTGTTGAAGCTCAGCAGCAGTTTGGCGAGCAGGTTAGTTTTTATGTTGATGAACCATTAGGTGGTAATACACAACCAAGTACCATTAAAGATGCCATGACTGGCAATGTATTCAGAGGTTAACGATGCAAAGCGAATTATTAAAACAAGTAAAAGCGTACTTTATGGCTTTGCAAGATACCATTTGCCAAGGCTTAGAATCAGCCGACGGGAAAGCACAGTTTGTTGAAGACAGCTGGCAGCGAGAAGAGGGCGGCGGTGGTCGTACTCGCGTTATTACCAATGGTAATGTGATTGAGCAAGGCGGTGTGAATTATTCGCATGTATTTGGTGCCTCTATGCCGGGCTCTGCCACTGCCCATAGACCTGAGCTTGCTGGGCGCAGCTTTCATGCGTGTGGTGTATCGTTAGTGATCCACCCTAAAAACCCGCATATACCAACAAGCCATGCCAATGTACGCTTTTTTATTGCCGAAAAAGAAGGTGAAGAACCGATTTGGTGGTTTGGTGGTGGTTTTGATTTAACCCCGTTTTATCCTGTACTTGAAGATGTAGTGCATTGGCACCAAGTTGCGCACGATGTGTGTCAGCCTTTTGGCGATGATGTATATCCAAAATATAAAAAATGGTGTGATGAATACTTTTATTTAAAACATCGAGATGAAACCCGTGGCGTAGGCGGCTTATTTTTTGACGATTTGAATGAGTTAGGTTTTGAGCAAAGCTT
Organism: Pseudoalteromonas sp. 2CM28B; assembly: GCF_023161935.1. Classification (NCBI taxonomy): domain Bacteria; kingdom Pseudomonadati; phylum Pseudomonadota; class Gammaproteobacteria; order Alteromonadales; family Pseudoalteromonadaceae; genus Pseudoalteromonas; species Pseudoalteromonas sp. 2CM28B. The sequence goes on along the minus strand of NZ_JALNTH010000040.1, from coordinate 4,600 downwards.
TGCATTTATGCAATCGGTGGGTAATGGCTTTTTAGATGCTTACGTTCCTATTATTGAGCGTCGCAAAAACGATAAGTACACCGAACAACAACGCGACTTTCAATTATATCGCCGTGGTCGTTATGTTGAGTTTAATTTAGTCTGGGACCGCGGCACATTATTTGGCTTACAAAGCGGTGGCCGAACTGAATCTATTTTAATGTCGATGCCACCCTTAGCACGTTGGGAATATAACTATACCCCAGCCGAAGACAGTGCAGAGGCATTACTATATAAAGATTTCTTAAAGCCACGTGATTGGTTAGCTCTAGGCTAGAAATTGTCCGCCAGTCAATAAACTACTTATTGACTGGCTTTTAAAGTTATTGTTCTAGTTTAAAGCTTCGTACCTGCTCATCTAACGAGCGAGCTAAATTGAGTAACTCTTCACTGACTTTTTGATTTTCATCCGCATCTACTAACGATTGCTCTGCATTATCACTGATACCAACAACGCTTCTATTTATTTCTTCGGCGGCTAGATTTTGCTGCTCTGTTGCATCGGCTATTTGTATATTTAGCTCATTTATTTCATTCATTTGGCTAGAAATATCTTTTAAAGCCTGTGCAACTTGTTGTACTTGTTGCGCTCTTTCGTCTGCCTCCGCACACGACTCACCCATGGTTTTAACTGTTTGCGCTGCTTCTGATTGCAACTTATCTATAGTGCGGCGTATTTCATCGGTAGAGGCATGAGTTCGGGTTGCTAAAGTTCGTACTTCATCAGCAACAACGGCAAACCCTCTTCCAGCTTCACCTGCACGGGCAGCTTCAATGGCTGCATTAAGTGCTAATAAATTTGTTTGCTCGGCGATACTGCTGATCACCTCAAGCACTTTACCCACTTCAAGCGTTTGCTCTTGCAGTTGTCTCACTTGATCTGCCGCTTGGCGTACATCTTGTGCTAACTGATTAATGCTGAGCTCTGTTTGCTCTGCAACCTGCATGCTTTGCTGTGCTAGCTCATTACTGTTCTCAGATTTTTCTTGAGCAAAATGAGTGGTGTTTCTTACCTCGTTTGAAGAGCTTTCTAGCTCATTAATTGCTGCGGCCACCGAGTCGGTACTTTTCTTTTGTTCTAAAATAGCGCGCTCAGTAGTATCGGCAGAAGTATAAATTTTCTCTGCTGAATGAATAAGCACTTTTGAAGAGTGAGATACCTGAGCAATGTTATCTTTAAACGTAGCAATCATTTGGTTAAAACTGGTGGCCAGCCAGCCGAGTTCATCTTCGGCGTTATCTTCAATGCGTAAGGTTAGATCTTTATTAGTAGTGGCTAAGTGCATTGCATGGCCGAGCTTTTTAAGGCGCACTATAAATATTTTTCTAAACACTATACCTAGCAGCACAAAGGCAATAATAAAAATAGTAGACAGTAGGCTGGTGGTTATTAAGGTGTTGTAAGTTACCTCGCTATCAATATCGGCTAAGGAATAGCTAATTTTTACCACGCCTAGCACATCGCCTTCTTGTGCTTGATGGCAGCCTAAGCAGTTAGTGCCTTTATAATCAGAGCTTGCATACATCGGGCGTAGGTAGGTCATACTGCGATTATTATTGCTTTGCTCTATAAATAAACTTTCTTTACCCTGTAGTGCTTCGCGTTCGCTATTATTACTCGCTGTTTGGTTTTTATTTCCGGCCCCATACAGTTTATTAACTATATCGGAGCGAATAATATGAGCATCTTCAATATTAGGGTGTTTGCGTAGCTTTTGGCTCAATAATTCTCGATTAGCCATAGTACCCGTTAGCATCATGGTGTTTATTGAATCAAAATAGTTATCGGCAAGTAGCTTGATGTTTTCTGCCACCGTATCTTGTGCGAGTGTGCGCTGTTGGCTCGCACTACTAAAAATACTGGCTATAAGTACTATAATGCCGGTAAATGCTAACAAAGCATAAATTTTATGTTGGATTGATTTCACACGCGCCACGCTTTTCTAACTATTTGATAGGGTATTATCTTTATTTTAGAAAAGCGGGTTTTGACTTAGCGCAAATAATCCCCAATTGAAGAACGGGATAGATTAATGCTGATTAATCATATGACTGGCAAGCTGTGCCAGTGATTGGCGTAAACCTTCGCGTAAAACGGGGTTATCAATTTCTATGTCTAAGGTTTTATTCATGCAATACATCCACTGATCACGTAAATCTTGATCAATAGGAAATGGCATATGACGTTTGCGCAGCATTGGATGGCCATGTTTTTCTACAAATAAGTCTGGGCCACCAAGCCAACCGGATAAAAACTCAAAAAATACTTGGCGAATTCTATCTAATGGTTGAGGATGCATATCATATAACGGTTTAGCGTATTCATCACTGGCCATTATATCGTAGAATCTATTAGCAATTGCACGCGTGGGGGCTTCTCCACCAATGATTTCATACGGGGTTTTATCTGGCGTAGGTGCTTGCGTAGTTGTAGACGGCTTTGATCTTGAAAAGAGTCTTTTAATCATAAGTTTATCATCGTTAATAGGCAGTACTAAAACTGCGAAGAGGTTGTTTAAAATGGACAAATATGCGGTTTTTGGAAATCCAATCAAACATTCAAAATCTCCCATTATTCATCAGCAGTTTGCAAAATCATTGGGAGAGCAAATCGACTATCGCGCAATATTAGCACCTATCGATGGATTTGAAAAAACAGTCGCTGCTTTTTTTGAGCAAGGGGGAAAAGGCGCCAATGTCACTGTTCCTTTTAAAGAGCAGGCTTTTGCTTTAGCCGATGAACTCACCCCAGTTGCTAAACTGGCAGGCGCAGTGAACACCCTTAAAAAGCGCGATGATGGCAGTTTACTCGGTGATAACACTGATGGCACTGGTTTTGTTAACGACTTACTGACCAATAAAATAACGATAACAGGTAAACGCTTGTTGATCATTGGTGCGGGTGGCGCTGCTCGAGGAGTTATCTTACCTTTACTAGAGCAACATCCTGCAGAGATAGTTATTGTTAATCGCACAGTACACAAAGCCCAAACATTGGCAAAACTCTTCACTGGAAATGGCAATGTTTCGGGGTATGGTTTTGACGACCTTCCTTTTACTGATTATCATTTAGTTATTAACTCAACTTCGAGCAGCATGAATAACGAATTACCTGCGTTAAGCGAAAAGCACTTAAGCACATGTGAAATGGCTTATGATATGTTTTACGCTACGCAAAATACGCTATTCATGAATTGGGTCAGCGAACACAATAAAGCAGCTAAGCTATTAGATGGCAGTGGTATGCTAGTAGGCCAAGCCGCCCAAGCTTATTATGTATGGCGAAATAAAATGCCTGAGATTGTTCCTGTTATTACTGCACTAAAGCAGGGAGTGCTTAAATGAATCAAGCAATACAGTTTATAGATCGACTCGAATTTAGAGAGCCAACTCATCAATTAGTTTTTTTTGCACAAGTAAATGGCATGCTAGTTGAGTGTGTGATTGCTGTCAGTAGTTTAAATTTAGCTGATGAGAGTCATGCAACGCGTTATTTTGAGCAATACCGTTTTGATTATGAAGAACGTGCCGAGCAGCTTATCGAAGATGAATACTATAACTCGGCAGGTCAAATAGAAGTGAGTTTAGTTAGTTAAATTAACTAGCATCTTCAGCTAAGTATTCATCTTTAAGCTGCACGTAATTATCAGCAGACACTTTTAAAAAGCTCAGCTCTTGCTCTGTTAATGGGCGAGCTTGTTTTGCTGGGCTACCTACATATAAAAAACCAGATTCTAAACGCTTATTAGGGGGTACTAAAGCACCGCCACCAATAATTACCTCATCTTCTACAATCACATTATCCATGATAATGGCGCCCATCCCCACAAGTATGCGGTTACCTAATACGCAGCCATGTAGCATTACCTTATGACCAACGGTTACATCATCACCAATAATAAGTGGGTAGCCGTCTGGATTATTCTTTGTTGCTCTTGATAAGTGTAAAACGCTGCCATCTTGTATATTAGTACGTTGACCAATACGAATATGGTTAACATCACCGCGGGCAGCAACTAACGGCCATACACTGCTATCATCACCTATAGTGATATCACCGACTAATACAGACGACTCGTCTACATAAACAGATTCATTAAACGCAGGAGTGATTCCTTTATAAGAACGTATTGCCATATATGCACCTTTAAATTAAACATATTAAGAGTATTAGTGTAACAGTAGCGCTTATTTTAGTGCCAGCAAAGCCTATATTGATTATAAAACTACCAGTTTCACCTGCTTTCGCTCAGATACTAACCGAACAGTGTGTTTTTTTAGTTTTTCTTTAAAAAAGTACTTGCGTAAAAATCTGTTCTCCCTATAATGCGACCCCACTGAGACGGGGAACGCCAACGCATAGCGAGGCACGAACTGCTCAGAGAGTTAAATAAAACTTGAGATTAAATCATCGAAAGAAAGTTTAAAATTAAGTGTTGACTCGAAAAATAAAGGATGTATTATACGCATCCCTAGCGACAACGTCGCAACGTTCTTTAACAATATAAAGCAATCATCTGTGTGGGCACTCGTACAGATTGAGTTCTAACAGCCAAGCTAC